>CANCMM010000017.1:0-13422 GCA_947379335.1 Alphaproteobacteria bacterium
AATCCAGTCGCGCGCGGGCGAATTGCTTGGCCTGTTGAACGCCGGCGCGCATGATGCGTTCGAGTCGCGCGTTCGCCAGTATCAGGGCTTTCCCGACTAGGAGTTCGGTTTGCGAAAATTCGCGCCCCTTATTCTTTTGACCGCCCTGCTGAGCGCGGGCTGCTGGCAGACAGTCAGCCAGCCCTATCGCAATGTCATGTCGCTGCAGCCTTTCGCGGCCGGATCGGTGACGGCCACCGATTCCGACGGCAAGCCGGTGCATTATGCGCTGAAGAAGATCGCGCGCGGACAGTACCGCATGACCCAGACCGACCGGGGCAGCGATTTCGGCCAGGGCTTCGAGCTGGGTTTCTTCCCTCTGCCCGGCGCGCCATCACATGTGCTGCTCTACCAGGCCGCGCCGCTGGACCATACTGCCGCCGGCGCCAGCCTGCGCTATTACGGCGTGCTGGTGGTGACGGGCCAGAAGAGCGCCGACGAAATCCGACCCGATTGTGACAAGGATGCGCGCGCCGCGCGTGTTTCCGGCACGCGCAAGGGCAAGGATGGTGCCTGCACTTTCGCCGACCGCAGCGCGCTGGAAAAATCGCTGCTGGCGCTGTGGAAGAGCCGCAAGAAACCCGACTACAGCTATTCTTTGAAGTGACCCCCCTCCGGTTTCAGCTTCCTCTCGGCTCGCTGCGCTTCGCCTCGATCGCTGAAACCACCTCCCCCTCTTGTGCGCTTCGCGCACGAAGGGGAGGCGGGCCTGTGCTTATATGCGCTTATTGACTCGCCCAGATGATGCGGTGGACGAAGGCAACTTCGTTCAACGCAAAGCCGCGATCCTCGAAGGCCGGGTTGAAGCTTTTCAGCTCGATGCGCTGGGCCGTCATGCGCGCCAGCGCCTTGGCCAGCACTTCCCCGGCGCGGGTCTTGACCACCACCCGGTCGCCGCGCCGCACGTTGGCCGACGGCGACACCAGGATGCGGTCGCCGTCGCGATAGACCGGCGCCATGGACTCGCCGCTGATCTCCAGTGCGTAACAGTTGGGATCGGGATTGTCGGGAAAGGCGATGTCGTCCCAGCCCGAACCGGCGGGAAAGCCCGAATCGTCGAAGAAGCCTGCATTGCCGGCCTGGGCCATGCCGATCAGGGGCGCCATCCGGGTGCGAACGGTGCGGCCTTCGCCGACCAAAGCGGTGAATTCGTCGAGGCTGGCGCCGGTGGCGGCCAGCACTTTTGCCAGGCTTTCGGTCGAGGGCCCGCGTAGTTTTCCCTTGGCGGCGCCGCGCTTGGACTTGTTAAAAGTGGTGGGATCCAGTCCGGCGAGTCTGGCCAGGCCCGACGGCGACAAGCCGTGCCGGGCGGCGAGGGCGTCGATGGCGCGCCAGATTTGCGGGTGGGTCAGCATAGGAAGAAAACCGGACCATGCGGTTATATTCCTATGGTAAGAGCAGGGCGGCTTGACGTCCAGTGGGCCGTCCAGAGGGAGACCCATGCCGCTATTCGATCTTGGCGCCGGACTGCTGCGGCAGCTGCCCGCGGAAACCGCGCATCGCGCCACCTTGAAGCTGGCGGCCGCGGTTGGTCCGCTGATCCCGGCACCCGCGCGCGATGATGCGCGGCTGGCGGTCAGTGCCTTTGGCCTTAACTTTTCCAATCCCGTCGGTTTGGCCGCGGGCTTCGACAAGAATGCCGATGTCCCGGACGCGATGGCCAAATTCGGCTTCGGTTTTGTGGAATGCGGCACCGTCACGCCTCGGCCGCAAGACGGCAATCCACTGCCGCGCCTGTTCCGGCTTTCCCAGGACGGCGCGGTGATCAACCGCATGGGCTTCAACAATGACGGCAGCCTGGAAGTAGCGAAGAATTTGGAGCGCCGCAAAGCCAAAGGCATCGTCGGCATTAATATCGGCGCCAACAAGGACAGCACTGATCGCATCGCCGATTATGCGCGTGGTTTCGCGGTGCTGGCACCGTTGGCGGATTATGTGACGGTGAACGTCTCTTCGCCCAATACGCCGGGCCTGCGCGGCCTGCAGAACCGTGAGGAACTGACGCGGCTGCTGGACACGGTCATTCAGGCGCGCGCGAAGGGCGGCTACAAGCCGATTCTTTTAAAGATCGCGCCGGATCTGGACGCGCATGCCCTGGACGAGATCGCAGACGTAGTGCGCACCAGCGGCATCGAGGGCTTGATCGTCTCCAACACGACAATCGCGCGGCCGCCGCTGAAATCCGCGCACGCTAGTGAAACCGGCGGGCTGTCGGGTAAGCCGCTCTTGGCGCCGTCCACTCTGGTGCTGGCCCAGATGCATCAAAGATTGGGCGGCGCGGTGACGTTGATTGGTGTCGGCGGCATCGCATCCGGCGAAGACGCCTATGCCAAGATCCGGGCGGGGGCCTCGCTGGTGCAGCTTTATACCGCGCTGGCCTTTCACGGTCCGGGACTGGTGGGGCGCATCAAGCGCGAACTGCTGGCCTGCCTGACGCGTGATGGTTTTGCGAAATTGACCGACGCGGTCGGCTCGGCAAATTGACGACGCGTCACGGACGGCGCAAGTTCCCTGGATGGAGCTCAAGCCGACCCCAGCAGGCCGTCGCGAACTGACCAAGGCGCAGAACCGCGAGACGATCCTGGCCGCCGCGCGCACGGTCTTCGCCCAGCTGGGATTTGCCGGCGCCACGGTGCGGGACATCATCCGCGCCACGCCTTTGGCCTCGGGCACGTTCTACAATTACTTCAAGTCCAAGGAAGAAGTGTACCAGGCGCTGCGCGACGAGGTGGCGTTGGCGGTTCGCCCGCGCCTGCGGGAAGCACGGGCCGGCGCGCAGACCGCCGAAGCCTTCCTGGTGCAAAGCTTTGGCGCCTTCTTCGCGTTCGTGGCCGAAAGCGGCGAAAGCACCGCGGGACCGGAGCGCTTTCGCATGGATTCACCCGAAGTGCTGGCCGGTTTTGCCGAACTGCGCGAAGACATCGTGGCCGCCCAGGGGCGCGGGCTGCTGCCGCCCGCCGATGCGGCAAGTCTGAGCGCGGCGCTGGTGGGCGTGGCGTTTGAACTCGCCGAACAAGTCAAGGCAGGGGCGGATGTGGCGCAGACCACGCAATTCGCCACCGCGCTGTTCATGGGCGGCATGGGCGCGCTGCCGAAAGGTTAGGATTCCACCGTGTCGTGGAAGCGGGTCAGGTCCACCAGCCGGTGACCCGTGTGCGTCACCGAGATCACGTCCACAAAGCGGCGGTTGAACACGATCTCATCGGCCCAATAGGCATGGCGGGCATAGATGCGGTCGGCCAGGATCTCGTCCAGCCCGTTCAGCATCACGATGATCTCCATGTCCTGCTCGTCCATGTCCTCCGGCGTCAGGCCGTAAAGCGGGCTGTCCTGGTCGATCGGATGCATCACCGTCCAGGACAGGGCGAACAGCGAATTGTTGGACCGCATCAGCTTGAGTTCCTGGAAGCGGCGCATGGTGACGCCTTCCAGTGTGGTGTGCTGGCGCGCCAGGGTCACCACCACGCTGGCGTCCATGATCGCCTCGCCGCGCTGGTTGGCGGTGCGGAACATCAGGGTAGGCACGCCGTCAAACGGCGTGACGACCGCGATTTTGCTGAACACCACGCGCGCGAAGGGGCGCGAGAAGCGGGCAAAGATGATGCCGGTGAACAGGGCGATGGTCAGGATGCCGGTGAAGCTTTCCACCGTCACCAAAAGGTTGGTGTAGAGCGTGCGCGGCGCCATGACGCCATAGCCCAGGGTGCCGAGCGTCTGGACGCTGAAGAAGAAGGCGTCGAGATAGCTGCCGGGCCGGGCGTTGATGATGCCGTTCCGGTCGATGACGTAGAACATGGCGAAGACCAGGTTCACCGCGATGAAGGCCGCCGCCAGCTGGGCGAAGAACCATGGCCAGGAGGCGATCAGGATATTGTGGTAGAAATCCATGAAGCGGCCATTGTCCTGGCCCTTCACCACCGCGATGCGCTGGCCGCGCCGGGCCTTGGCGACGCTGCGGATCTGTCGCGGTATCCGCTTGAAGCCGGTATTGCCACCCTTATTGTTGTCAGGCGGCGGCATGATGCCGCTCATTTCGCCGACGCCGTCAGATACTCGCCCCAGATGCGGTCTTTCTCCGCGCCCAGCTGGTGCAGCCAGGCCCAGCTGTACAGGCCGGTGTCATGGCCATCGGAAAAGCTGAGGCGCACGGCATAATTTCCCACCGGCTCCACCGCCGCGATGGTCACGTTTTTCTTGCCCAAGACGATGGTCTTGGGCCCGCCATGATTGCGCACTTCGGCGCTGGGCGATTCCACCCGCAGCAATTCGGCGGGGAGTTCAAAGCGCGCGCCATCGTCAAAGGCGACGGTCAGCACGTTCTGTTCCGGGTTCAGCCGGATTTCCGTCGGCCATGGATTGGCGCCAGAATTATCGGAGGGCATCGCGTTCCTCGTCGGTCAGTTGGCGCGCTTCGCCGGTCAGCATCACCGGCACACCACCGCGAATGGGATAGGCCAGTCCGGCCGCGCGCGACACCAGTTCCTGTTTCTCGCGGTCATAGCGCAGGAGCGTCTTGGTCAGCGGGCAGACCAGAATCTCCAGCAGCTTGGGATCGGTATCCATCAGTTGACGGTGGTGGGGCCATCAGCGCCCCCCATCTCCAGCAGCGCCATCAGGGTGGAAGCACGCTCATGAAAGCTGGCGGCTTCCAGCAGGGCCTGTTTCTCGGCCGGATCGAAGGGGCACATCATGGCCAGGGCATTGACCAGCGCCTCGCCCGGCGCGGTCATCACGCTTTTCCAGTCCGCCTTCATGTCGCGGGTGGACAGATACGCCTTCAGCGCCGCCAGCAGCCGGTCGCGGGGAAAATCCTCGTCGCTTAGCTGCGCCAGGTCGCCGGCAAAGGGCGCGAAGTCGCAGAAGCCGGCGCGCCAGGCGGTGGCGCTCTGCATCTCGCCGGTCAGGCGGAAGCGGCACAGGCCCGCCAAGGTGATCAGGTAACGATTGTCCTCGGTCTCGCGGAAACTCACGATCTTGCCGGCGCAGCCCACTTGCGACAGGCCGGGACGCAGCACCTTGTCCTCGCTCTCGGTCGGCTGGATCATGCCGATCAGCCGGTCGCCCTGCAGGGCATAGTCGATCATCTCCAGATAGCGCGGTTCGAAGATGTTCAGCGGCAACTGTCCGCGCGGCAGCAGCACCGCGCCGGTCAGCGGGAACAGCGGCAGCGAGCCTGGCAGATCGGAATAGGAGTGATAGTGGCGCGGCATCAGGCGAACAGGATCCCCGACAGTTTGCGCCGCGCTTCGATGGTGCGCGGATCGGTGAAGCCCATCGCCTCGAACAGGGTGACCAGCTGCTTGCGCCCGGCTTCTTCGTTCCAGGTCCGGTCGCGGCGGATCAGTTCCAGCAGCTCGGTGATGGCGCCGTCACGGTCACCGCCGGCATCCAGCGCCATGGCCAGGTCGTAGCGCGCCTGGTGGTCTTTGGGATCGGCGGCCAGATTGGCGCGCAGGTTCGCGATCTCGCCGCTTTCCGGGGCCGGGCCTTCGCGCAGCTTCAGTTCGGCTTCCACGGCACGGATGGCTTCGTGCTGGGCCGCATCAGGCTTGACCATCTGCAGCACCGCCTTGGCCTGTTCGACTTCGCCCCCGGCAATGTAAGCGCGCGCCAGACCCGCCACAGCCTCGGGATGGCCCGGCTCGTCCTGCAGCACATGGCCGAAGGCCTGGGCCGCCATGGCGAAGTCGCCGGCCGCCAGCGCTTCGGCGCCCACCGCCAGGACCTGGGCGGTGTGCTCGGGGCCGCCATGATGGTGGTCGTGATCATGCCCGTCATGGTCATGGTCATGATCGTGGTCGTGGTCGTGATCATGGCCCGCGCTGCCGTCCGCCAGCGCAGCGACGAACGCCTTGATCTGGCTTTCGGGAATGGCGCCCATGAAGCCGTCCACCGGCTGGCCGTTCTTGAAGGCATAGACGGTGGGAATGGACTGGATGCGCAACTGCTGGGCGATCTCCGGATTCTCGTCGATATTGACCTTGACCAGCTTCACCGCGCCACCCGCCGCATCCACCGCCGCTTCCAGCGCGGGGCCCAGCGTCTTGCAGGGGCCGCACCAGGGCGCCCAGAAATCCACGATCACCGGGACGCTGCGGCTTTGCTCCAGCACATCGGCGGCGAAGGTGGCGAGGCCCGAATCCTTGATATGGGGACTGGTGCCGCTCGCCGCGTTCTGGGCGGGCTGGGAGGTGACGGGACGTCCGCCGGGGCCGATCAATGCCATGTCGTGAATTTCCGAGAGTTTCCTCAGCGGAAGATGGTCATTCCGAACGGGAAAGAAAAGACCGCCTCCCCCGCGCGCGCGGCAGCGCGCAGGCGGGGGAGGTGGCCGGAGCACCGATCAGGTGCGAAGGCCGGAGGGGGCGCTTTTGGAGACCCGCCTCTGCCAGGCCCACAGGGCCGGTGTGACGCCCAGTTCCATGATCAGGGGGAAAATGACCGAAAGCCCAAAGGCGCCCAGGCGGGCCGCCGTGAAGGCCCGGGCCAGCCCGCCCGCCACCACGATGGCGGTGAGCAGGCTGAAAGCTCTGGTTTCCCGCTCGATGCTCGGGATCAGGGACCAGAAGCTCAGGCCCAGCCCCAGCAGCAGTCCGCTGAGATAGGCGGCATGGGTGAAGGCATGCGGCGGCCCGCTCAACGACAGCAATTCGGGGCGCAGCGCCCCCAGCGCGCCGGCCGACACCGGCACAAGACCGGCTATCGCCACGGCGATTTGGAGGAAGCGCCTGCTGTTCATGCCAGGAGCATACGCAGAGCGGAGGCGAACGGACTAGGGAACGAGCTTGGCGATCCAGTTGGGCAGGGCGAACGCCGCGGCGTGAATGGCCGGGTTGTAATAGTCGCAAGCCAGCTTGGTCTTCTTGTAGGCCTTGGCCGCCTTCTTGATGCCCTTTTCGGTGCCCAGCGCCTTGCCGCCCTTGGTCGCCCAGCTCAGCGCCATGAAGCCGCCGATATAAGTCGGCACCACGCTGAGATAGAGGCCGGACTTGGGGAAGAAGCGCGCCAGTTCCTGCAGCGCCTCGGTAATCTCCCAGGGCTGGTAGAAGGGCACGCCGGTCTGGAAGGTGGCATAGCCGCCGGGCTTCAGGGCGCCCTTTACGCGGTCATAGAAGGTTTCGCCGAACAGCGCCTTGCCGGGGCCCACCGGATCGGGACGGTCGGCGATGATCAGGTCGAAGCGGTTCTTGCTGGATTTGCGGCCCAGATATTCAAACGCGTCGGCCACTTCCACCGTCATGCGCTTGTCCTTGAAGGCCTTGGCGTTGATCGAGCCGAACAGCTTCTTGCACAGGCGGATGACGTCGCCGTCGATGTCCACCAGCACGACCTCTTTGACGTTTTTGTGCTTGAGGGCCTCGTCGGCGATGGACAGGTCGCCCCCGCCCACGATCATCACCCGTTCGACCTTGCCGTGTTCCAGCATGGGCAGGTGGGTGAGCATGTCGGCATAGGCGCTCTCGTCCCGGCTGGTGATCTGGACGATGTCGTCCAGGGTCATCACCCGGCCGTTGGCCACGGTGTCGAAGATGCGGATGTGCTGGAACTTGCTCTTCTCGTCCGCCAGCACCTTGGTGATCTCCATGGACTGGGCGTAACCCTTGTGGAGACGCTCCACCTGGAGTGAGTCGGAGGCCTTCTGGCTCCTGGTTTTGGTCGGCTGGGGCTGGGGACGGGCCATAACGTTTCCTTAAGAGATGTGACAGCGCCACGCCGTATAGGGCTGCTTCGCGGCGCTGTCTACCGCGCGTCTGCGCGGTGCCGGGTGCGCGGTTTGAAGCCCATTTCATCGGACTTTCCGGCGCTGCCTGGCCGGCTGTCACACGGCGGTTTTGGCGATGCTCAGCGCCACTGCCAGCGTGGCCCCAAAAGGGCTCTGCGGAAAAAAATTCGCCGCGGGGGAAATTTCTTCTTGCATGGGGGGTGCGTTGGCCCTATTTCGAACTCGACCCGGCGAGAAAAAAAGCCGGACAAAGCGGCATACGGGTGACCCCGTCTGCCGCTTTCTTCTTTAGGCGCGTCCGGAAGTCCACAAGGCCAAGGCGTAGGTGTCAACTCCAAGACGGGTAGGTGTCTAATGGCTCGACTGAATCTGGTGGCGGCGAATCCGCAAAAAGAAATGAAACCTCGGAGCCCCAAGGCGCCGCGGCCTGTTGTCGTGCTCCCTTCGAATGACGACCAGAAGGATCACTTCATCAACAAGAACGGCCTGTCCTATGCGGGCAGCCATGTGATCATCGACCTTTGGGAAGCCAAGGGCCTGGACGACCGCGAGCGCATTGAAACCGCGCTGATCGACGCGGTGAATGAAGCGGGCGCGACCCTGCTGCACATTCACCTGCACAAGTTCGAAGACGGCGGTGGCATCTCGGGCGTGGCGGTGCTGGCGGAAAGCCACATCTCCGTCCACACTTGGCCGGAAAAGGGCTTCGCGGCCTTCGACGTGTTCATGTGCGGCGACGCAGAACCCCGCAAGGCGCTGGAAGTCTTCAAGCGCGCCTTCCAGCCGGGCCGCGTCGTGGTCGGCGAGCACAAGCGCGGCGTGGTCTAAACCGCTCTTCGCTTCAAGAATTAAGGGCCGGAGCGGCAGCGCTCCGGCCCTTTTTCTTTGTCCGATCCTCAGTGCAGGCCGCTGCGGATTTCGGTCCAGGCGCTGACGATCTTTTCCTTGTTGGGCAGAGGCTGCTGGAAGATGCCGCCTTTCAGGAAGCTCTCCAGGTCGCGCGGCACATTCAGCGCCTGGAAGACGCTGTCGGGTACGCTCTTCACCGCTTGGATATTGGCGGGCTCGTCGCCGATGGTGGTGATCATGTAGCGGGCGGCATCGTCGGCCAGCCCGGAATCGATCAGCGCCAGCGCCTTGTCCTCGTTCGACGGGTCCTTGTGCATCACAAGCCCGCAGACATAGGTGAAGATGCCGCCCGGCGGGGTGAGATACGCCACCGGCTTGTGCTCGCGGTTGAGCGAGGCGAACGTCGTGCGCCAGCTCATCGCCGCCACGATTTCGCCGCTGGCCAACCCTTGCGCCAGCGCCGTGTTGTCGGCCGAGACAAAGCGCAGCTGCGGCACCAGTTCGCGCAGCTTGGCCTGCACCTTCACCCAGTCGGCATCCGACATGTGATAGGCGTCGATCCCGATCATGTGGGCGATGAACGGCACCACATCATCGGCGCCGTCCAGCACCGAGACGCGGCCCTTGTATTTGGGGTCGAACAAAATGTCCCAGCTCTGCGACTTGGCATATTCGGGCGCCAGGTCGGTGCGGATGGTCAGCGAGGTGTTGCCCCAGTAATGCGGCACGAACCACACCTTGCCCGGTCCCGCGGACATGCCCGGCAGGTTGCGCAAGGCGGGGGCGATCTTGTTCCAGTTCTTCAGTTTCGATGTTTCGATCGGCTGGATCATGCCGGCCTCCTTCCAGCGCGGCAGGCTGTAGAGGCAGGGGCCCATCACGTCCGGCTTGAAGCCGGCGCGCATCTTGGAGAAAGCCTCGTCCTCGTCGGCGAAGATGCTGGTGCCGACTTTCTCGTGATAGGCGGCCTCATAGGCGGCGGTGAAATGCGGGTCCACATAATCCTGCCACTGGAACAGGGTGGGGGGCTTGGACGCAGGCGGTCCCTGCATCAGGAACCATCCACCGCCGATGATCAGGATCGCGGCCACCAGGCCGCCCAACGCCCATTTCATGCCAAGCCCTCGCCAAATGCGAGGCTAGGTTAGACGCGGCAAGGCGCGGCTCACAAGTTGTTAGAAAGCGTTCTGCATCCAGCTGGGCTGGGGCGGCGCGCCCATGCCCACGGTCAGGTTCAGGCCGGCGGTCAGCTGGTTGCCGCGCTCGCCCTGGGTGTAGGACACCGCCGACTGGCGCACGCCCAGCGCCAGGTCCAGGCCGTCGGTGGGCGTGTAGTGCAGGTCCATGCCCGCCAGCAGGCCGTCGCTGGCAAAGCGGTCCACCACATAGCCGGCATAGGCGGCGAACCAGAAGCCGTTCCCCAGGTCGCTGGACAGGTTCAGGGTGACGGCATGGTTTTCCATGTTGCGGATGCCCAGCGGCACAAAGGGCGTGGGCGCCTGGCCGGTGCGGGTGTCGTTGGTGGTGAGATATTCGCCGTGACCGTCATAGGAGATGCCCGCCAAGAGGCCGCCCCAGATCGGTGTGTTCCAGCGCAGGTTGCCGTCCCAGCCGGCGGTGCGCGCCACATCGGCGTCGCCATGCACGCCATAGCGGGTGTAATGCCCGGCGATGCTGCCCCACATGCCGTACCACAGCTGCTGGGTATAGCCGATGGTGGCGCTGTCGGTGTCGGCGCGGTTGTCCACTGCGGTGGGCGTGTTGACATAGGGCTTGTGGAAATTCACATCGACATAGCCAAAGCCGTTCGGCTGGCCGGAATAGAGGCTGAGATTGGCGCCGGTCACGTCATTGCCGACCAGGCCCTGAAGTTTGAGTTCGCTGTCCCGGCCCAACTCGAGCGCAAGGCCCGCAGCCCCGGTGACGATGTCACGCCTGGTGTTGGCGAAGTTGCCGTTCGCCAGGCGCACATTCTTGCCGTTGACATCGGTCCATTTGACGTCGCCGACCAGCGCGACACCCGGCACGAAGCTGAGTTTGGCGTCCAGGTCGGTGGCGATCATCAGGTCGCCGCCATGATACCAGTTGGTCTCGTTGCGGATGCCGATGCCCGAACCTGCGCGCATGGCGGCGCGGGCGTAGGCCAGCTGCCACATGGGATCGCCGCGGCGCAACGCCAGCTCCTGGGCCTCATAGGCGCGCAGCTGGGCGTATTCGCCGTAGGTGTGGAAACCGGCATAGGCGGCCTGGGGCGGCACATAGGGCGCAGGCGCCGGATAGATCTGCTGCTGCTGGGTATAGGGGCCCGGCGGCGGATAGTTGGGGGGCGGGGCCGCTTGCGCCATCTGCTGGGGCGGCATCGGCTGGGCCCCCTGCGGCGCCATCTGTGGAGAAGAGGGGCCACCGCGCGGCACGACGCGCAGCGAGAAACCATCGGGTTCGTTGCGGGTCAGGAAGGTGACGGGGCGGTTGCTGCGGATCACGCCATTGTCGAAATTGGCATAGGCCATCGAGATCCATTGCGGCAGGTCGCCCGACAGCCGGTCGAAGGCCGCGCCGTCCACCGGCTGGGCGAAGTCGATGGACAAAGCATTCTGGTTGTCGTCGGCATGGACGCCGCGGATCGGCATGCCGCGGAAGCGGACTTCCAGACCATTGGGGTCGTTGCTGATGACCTGATAGACTGGCCCCTGAGCTTGGGCGGGCGTGACCGACATCAACGCCGCCATCAGCACGACCAGCGCGGCAAACCCACGGAACATCTGCATTCCCCTTTTGGAGGCAGATTGGTTAACCATGGTTAACAAGGGGTTAATGCGGCTCATAACCGGGGCAGCCTCAATTCCATGGTGGCGCCATGGCCGGGGCCTTCGCCCACCAGCCGCATCGCCCCGCCCATGCGCCGCGCCAATTCCATGGCGATGGCCAAGCCCAGGCCCGCGCCGGTCACGGTCCCGCTGCGGTCAAAGCGTTCGAACGGCTTGCCGGCCCGTTTCCTCTCATGCGGGGTGAAGCCCTTGCCGCTGTCGCTGAGGGTCAGGACGCCGGCGCCTTCCTCGAAATGGATGTCGGCGCGCACGATGCCGCCTTCGGCCGTATAGGCCAGCGCGTTGGTCAGCAGGTTGGCCAGGATGCGGCGCACCGCGCTGGCATCGGCCCGCACCAGTCCCGGCTCGCCGAAGGCGACGCTGAGCGAGATGCGGCGCGAGAAAGCCCGGCCCTGATGTTCGTCGATGCACAGCGTGGCCAGCGACGCCAGGTCCACCGCTTCCTCGATCAGGGGATAGCGGCCGGCCTCGATATTGGCGAACTCCAGTATGTCGCCGATCTTGGTGTGCAGGTTCCTGCCGGCTTCGCCGATGTCGCGGGCATACTCGCTGTATTTGGCATGGCCGCAGGGGCCGTAGAATTCTTCGGCGATGATTTCGGAAAAGCCGATCACCGCATTCAGCGGCGTGCGCAGTTCATGGCTCATATGGGCGATGAATTCGGACTTGGCGCGCAAGGCCTCCATGGCGCCACGCTCGGCATTGGCCAGCCGCACCATCAACCGCGCCTCGACGGGGCGGGTGGATTTCAGGGCGCGGATGGCGCGGTTGGCTTTCGCATGGCGTTCGAAAGCGCCCACAAAGAGCGCCGCCAGCCAGCCGCCGGCAATCGCCGGACCCAGGATCACGAACAGGTAGAGCGGCAGCGCCCCGGTCCAGTCGGCCAGCGCGCCCTCTTCATCCACGCTGGTCATCACCGCCAGCGGCCACCCCTGCACCGGTGTGGCAAGGCCGCGGGCTTGCGCTGCGGGCACCAGCGCGCTGCGATGTCCGCCCAACGGCAAGGGCGCGAACATCACCGCCACGGTCTTGCCGGCATCGTGGAAGGCGATGCCGCCGGGGAAGCTGGTGCGCGGGCCCGCAAAGACGGGCGCCGGCATCGGGGCGGCGGTGGCGTCGAAGCGCGCCAGCGGGGCGCCAGCGGCTCCCCACACGGCGATGTCGCGGATGGCGGGCTCGGCGCGGCCAAGATCGGCGCTGCGATATTGCTGCGGGCTGGCGGCGAACACCGCGCCCATGCGGGCATAGCGGTCCAGGGTCTGGGCCGCCCCGGTGGCCACTTCGACGATGCGGGCACGCTCGAAGCTGGCGGCCTGGGCCAGCGCCCGGCCGCGGTCCATCCGCATCTGGAGCAGGGCGGCGGCGGCGAAGCTGCCGCAGATCAGGATGATGCAGATGGGGACGATGAAGCGGACATCGCGCGTGGCGCGGCGCACAAAGGAGCGGCCCTGAACGGTAGCCCCGTCCAGCCCGGTCCACAGGCGCAGTACCGCCTCGGCCATGATCCCCACCATGCGCGGTGATTCGCGCTTGGATCAGTATGGGAATCGGCGACTCCCGCGTCACCTAGTTAATAGAGAGTCGTGCCATCCGAATCAGTGGAGGACTCAGGAACTCCTCCTCCCCCATGTGCGAAGCACAAATGGGGGAGGTGCCCGTAGCAGCGCCTGCGCTGCGAAGGGGGAGGGGGCAAATTTAGCCGAGCATCTTCCCGGCGACCTCGAACAGGTTGGGCGAGATGCCGCCAAGGTCGCGGATGGCGGCGAGTTCGGCCTTCATCAGCTCCTGGCGGGCGGGGTCATAGCGCCGCCAGCTTTCAAAGCTGCCGGCCATGCGGGCGGCCACTTGCGGGTTCATCGGGTCCAGGATGCGGATCACTTCGCCCACCAGCCGGTAGCCGGCGCCGTCCGCATTGTGGAAGCGCAGGTGATTGACGCTGAAGGCGCCCACCAGGGCGCGCACCCGGTTGGGATTCTTGATGTC
>CANCMM010000018.1:0-12791 GCA_947379335.1 Alphaproteobacteria bacterium
ATAGCGCTGTCGCAAACACCTGGCCTGGTAATCCCCGATGTTGAGTAAAGCCGAAGCCCGCAAGATCATGCTGTCGATCCCCGGCACGGACGAGCGGCTGTGGTTCAACCAGCCTTCGGTCTTCATCCATGACCGTTTTCTGGCCAAGACCCATCACAAGGAAGATGCCGTGACGCTTCAGGTCGGGTCGATGGAAATGCGCGACATGATGCTGGAAGCCGAGCCCAAGCTTTTCTACATCACCGATCACTATCGCAAATTCCCCTTTGTGCTGACCCGCCTGTCGGCCCTGACCAAGACGGTGTTGAAGGACATGCTGGCCGGCCGCGCCGCACAACTCGCGGCGATGCCGCCCATCAAGCGACGCCCCAAGAAGACGGCGAAGAAAAAGACGGTTAAGCGCTGAGCGCCGTAGCTGGTGAAGGCCTTGCAATGTCCCGTTCATGGGACGGGGAAAACAGCTTTTCACCAGCGATTTTGTGCCAGAATGGTGCGCCTTGGGCGTGCTGGCGCTGCTGGATGCCGCCTGGGCGGCCCATATCCATCTCGATTTCGTCGCCGCGCCGCGAGACTTTCTGATCCTGGCGCTGGCGTTAAGCGTCACCTTTTCGCTGCGCGCCTTCGCGGTTCGCCGCGGCGGGCTGATGGCGGAATATTTCGCCCTGACCATGGCCGCTTCCACCGCCATCTGCGCCCTGTCCTACCTGTGTCTTGCCTCAGCCGGTCCCCTGGTGGATGCGCGGCTGATGGCGATGGACCGGGCGCTGGGATTCGACTGGCTGGCCGGATACCAGTTCGTCCATGCCCATCCGGCACTGACGGCACTGCTGGGTCTTGCCTATGGCAGCCTGGTTTATCAGGGCCTGTATTTCTGCCTGCTGTTGGGACTGATGAATGCCAAGCAGCAACTGCGCGACATGTTCTGGCTGTTCCTGCTGACGGGCATCTTGGCCTGCGCGGGCGCAGTGCTGTTTCCCGCGCTGGGGCCGTCCAAGTTCTACAATATCCAGACCAACAATGGTTTCGTGCCGGTGATGCAGCATCTTCTGTCGGGGCGCGACCTGCATTTTTCGCTATCGGGCATGACCGGCGTGGTGAGCTTTCCCTCCTTCCACACCGCGATGGCGCTGGCCTATTGCTGGGCCTTCCGCAAAACCGGGATCATCAGCGCCGCCATAATGACTTTGAACATCATCATGCTGTGTGCCGTGCCCTTTTTTGGCGGGCATTATCTGGTGGACATGGTGGCGGGTGCGGCGGCGATGCTGCTGGCACTGGCGCTGCTGAAAACCGCGCCGCTCTTGGGAAGAAAGCCTATCGCGGCGAGCGCTTCGCCAGAATCCGCTGCAGCGTCCGGCGGTGCATATTAAGCCTGCGGGCCGTCTCCGAAACATTGTGGCCGCACAGTTCATAGACGCGCTGGATATGCTCCCAGCGCACCCGGTCGGCCGACATGGGGTTTTCCGGCGGCTTGGGCTTGGAACCCGGGGTGGCCATCAGCGCCGCCAATATGTCATCGGCGTCGGCGGGCTTGGGCAGGTAATCGATCGCGCCATATTTCACGGCCGCCACGGCGGTGGCGATATTGCCGAAACCGGTCAGCACCACCACCCGGCTTTCGGGGCAGATGGTGTGCAAGGTCTCCACCACGTCCAACCCATTGCCGTCATCCAGCTTCAGGTCCACCACGGCGTAAGCGGGCGGCGCTTCCTTGGCGCGGGCTTTTCCTTCGGCCACGGATTCCGCCTGGGTGACGATAAAACCACGGGCTTCCATGGCCCGGGCCAGGCGCTCACGGAGCGGACGGTCGTCTTCGACCAGCAGTAGCGTTTTCTCGTCACTCATATGGGCCGCGCTTTAGGGCACTTTTGACGATGGGTCAAACACTTCAGGCCGGTTCAGACTGGTTCGGCGGCTGGGGCCCGTCAATCACCCCGCGCGCCCAGCGCATGGAAACCTGCGCCCCGCCGTTTGCCGGGTTCTCGGCCTTAACCACCCCGCCGGTCTGTTCCAGCAGGACCTTGGCAATAAAAAAGCCAAGGCCCATGCCTTCATGCTCATCCAGGGAGCCTTGGGGACCCATCTCATTCTCGCCCAGGGCGTTACGGCCCGGCCGCGAGGTGATGTAGGGCTCGCCCAGGGTGACAAAGATTTCCGGCGCAAAGCCGGGGCCATCGTCGGCCACGGAAATATCCAGGAACTGATCGTCCCAGCTGGCATGTACCGCCACCAGCGAATGGGCGAAGTCGGCGGCATTTTCGATGATGTTGGCGAGCCCGTGCAGCAGTTCGGGCGCCCGCCACACCTGGGGCACCGCGCTGTCGGCCGGCGGCGGGGCGATGGTGACGCGGATCTCGATGTCCTCGCCGCGATGGGGGGAGACCACATCGTCCAGGAAAGGACCCAAGGGAAGACGGGCGGTGGCGCCCAGCATGGCTTCTTCGGGATTGGCCAGGCGCGCGATGATAGTGCGGCAGCGCTCGGCCTGCTCGCGCAGCAGCTTGACGTCTTCCACGTCTGTCGAGCCGGGCGGCAATGAACGCTCCAGTTCCCGCGCCACCACCGCGATGGTGCCGAGCGGCGTGCCCAGTTCATGCGCCGCCGCCGTGGCCAGCGCGCCCAGCGCCGCAAGACGATGTTCGCGCGACAAGGCCAGCTGTGTGGCGGCCAGGCCCGCCGACATGCGCGAGGACTCCGAGGCGATGCGCCAGGCATAGACGGAGGTAAAGCCGATGCCGATCACCAGCGCCGTCCAGATGCCCGCCTGGTAAAGCTGGGGCAGCAGCAACGCCTCGCCCTCCGGCCAGGGCAGCGGCTTGTGCACCACCGCGATCAGCGACACCGAGGCGAAGGCGATGAAGGCCAGGATCAGGACATTGCCCAGGTTGAGGGTGGCAGCAGCAATCACCACCGGGGCCACGAACATCAGGGCGAAGGGGTTGGCGATGCCGCCGGTCAGATACAGCAGCGCCGCCAGCTGCAGCACGTCGAACGCCAGATAGAAGGTGGCTTCGCGGTTGGTCAGGCGATGCGCCGGGGCATAGCGCAGTGCCAGCGCGATATTCAGCGCGGCGCTGACCGCGATGGCGATGGCGCAATACAGAATGGGCAGGCTGTAGCCCAGCGCGAAATAGACCAGGAACAGGGCGGCCGACTGGCCGGCGATGGCCAGCCAGCGCAGGTTCGACAGGGTGCGCAGCCGCACCCGCCCGCCGGCGCCAACGCTCTGGACAAATACCCGTGCCGAGTCCTTGCGCGCCAAATCCCACTTCCCACTTGATCGCAACGGGATTAGAGCATTGCCCATGTTGCGCAACAAGCAAGCCCTGCTCCCCTATCTGCTGCTGGTCGCGGTGCTGGCCGGCGGCCTGTTGTGGCATGAAAGCGAGAATGTGCCGGGACTGGGCAGAAGCGTCGTCACCGGCCAGGCTGATGTCGGCGGGCCGTTCAAGCTGATCGACCAGACCGGCAAGACCGTGACCGATGCCGATTACCGCGGCCGCTACATGCTGATCTATTTCGGCTACAGCTTCTGTCCCGATGTCTGCCCCACCACCTTGGCGGTGATGGCCCAGGCGCTGGACAAGCTGGGCGGCGACGCACGGCGCGTGACGCCGATCTTCATCACCATCGATCCGGAGCGCGATAGCCCTGCGGTGCTGGCCGAGTACATGAAAGCCTTCGGCCCCAGCTTTGTCGGCCTGACCGGCAGCGTCCAAGCCATCAAGGATGCGGAGAAGAAGTACCGCGTCTATGCCGTGAAGAAGCCGCTGGAAAAGGGCGCCTATGGCATGGACCATTCATCGGTGCTGTACCTGATGGGCCCGAACGGCAAGCTGATCAGCTTCTATGATGAAGCGATCTCGCCGGATCAGTTGACGAAAGAGCTGCGGCAGAAAATCTGACTCCACCTGTCATGGCCCGCAAATGCGGGCCACCCAGATGACGCCAGCGCTATTGTTTCAGAAGCATCTCAACTTCAACTGGGTGGCCCACACTCCGGTGGGCCATGACAGTGGGACTAAAGCGCCGTAGGCAACGGCAACCCGTTCTGCGAGCAGGCGGCAATCAGCGTGTTGTGCATCAGGCAGACGATGGTCATGGCGCCAACGCCGCCGGGGACAGGCGTGATCGCGCCCGCGACTTCCTTCGCCGCTTCGTAATCCACATCACCGACCAGCTTGTACTTGCCGTCGCCCGCATCGACGCGGTTGATGCCGACATCAATCACCACCGCGCCGGGCTTGACCCAATCGGCTTTGACAAATTCGGGCTTGCCGATGGCGGCGACCAGGATATCGGCGCGGCGCGCCAGGCCCGGCAGATCCTTCGAGCGCGAATGCGCCATGGTGACGGTGGCGTTGGCGGCCAGCAGCAATTGCGCCGCCGGTTTGCCGAACAACAGCGAGCGGCCGATTACCAGCGCCTCTTTACCCGAGATGTCGCCCATATATTCCTTCAGCAGCAGCATCACGCCCGACGGCGTGCAGCTGACCAGATGGGCGCGGCCCGACAACAACAGGCCCGCATTTTTGGGCGTCAGCGCATCGACATCCTTGGCCGGGTCCAGCGCGTCCAGCACCGCATTCTCGTCCAGGTGCTTGGGCAAGGGCAGCTGCACCAGGATGCCATGCACGGATTTGTCGGCGGACAACGCCTTCACATGCGACAGCAATTCATCCTGCGAAACATCGGCGGGAAGTTCGACATGCACCGACTTGAAGCCGATGGCCTCGGCGGTCTTGCGCTTGTTCTTGACGTAAACTTCCGACGCCGGATCGCTGCCCACCAGCACGGTGGCAAGGCCCGGCTGCAATCCGTGTTTGGCTTTCAGCTCGGCGGCATAGGCGGCGATCTTTTCGCGCAGCTTCGCGGCACTGGCCTTGCCGTCAATGACCGTGCCTGTCATCGCCTAAAGCCCGTAGCGAAACGACGCCCAGCTGATCGTGTACTGCAGGAACCAGATGATCACGAAGACGATGATGGGCGACAGGTCGAGCCCGCCGATCGCCGGAACCACCTTGCGGATGGGACGGAACACCGGCTCGGTCAGGGCGATCAGGATGCGCAGCAAGGTGCGCACGAACTGGTTGTGCTGGTTGATGACATTGAAGGCGGTCAGCCAGGACACGATCACCGCAGCGATCACGATCCACTTGTAGATTTCCAGGACTTCGATGAGCAGGGCGGCGATGGGGTTCAGCATGTCTCACCTTGTAATGGGGGGAACCGCGCCGGAAAAGCCCGAAAATCAGGGCCGCTTGACAGGGGAAAGGCCTGATCCCTACAAACCCGCCTCCCCGGCGGTGCCGGGACCGGTTCGGGGCTGTAGCTCAGTTGGGAGAGCGCCTCGTTCGCAATGAGGAGGCCAGCGGTTCGATTCCGCTCAGCTCCACCATTCCTTCCGGAATGGGCGTTCCGAACCGAAATCTCACTTTCCAGTATAATTGACCCGCCACACCACATTCGCCACGTCATCGGCGATCAGCAGGCTGCCGTCCTTGGCCACCGCCAGGCCCACCGGGCGGCCCCAGACCTTGGCCGGTTCCCCGCTATTTCCCATGCCGTTCCAGAAGCCGGTGGCGAAATTCTCATAGCCGTTCACCGGCTTGCCGTTCGCAAAATGCACCCGCACCACCTTGTAGCCGGTGGGATTGCCCGCATTCCACGAGCCGTGCAGCGAGACAAAGGCATCGCCCTTGTAGTCGGCGGGGAAATTGGACCCCGTATAGAAAGCCAGACCCGTCGGCGCGCTGTGAGCGTGGAACAGCACGTCCGGCGTGATGGTGGACGCCACCTTGCCGGCCGGCGCCTTGGCGCCCCACACCGGATCGGGATTCTTGCCGATATAGGCGTAAGGGTAGCCATAGAACCCGCCCTGCTTGACGCTGGTCAGATAATCCGGCGGCAGTTCGTCGCCCAGCCCGTCGCGTTCATTGGTGACGACATACAGATCGCTGGTGCCCGGCGCGAAAGCGATGCCGACCGGATTGCGGATGCCGCCGGCAAATTCGGCCATGCTGCCATCGGCGTTGATCTTGAAGACCTCCGCCCCCGGCTTGTAGTCCGAGATGTTGTCGCGTGAACCCAACGCCAGATAGAGCGAACCGTCCGGCGCAAAGGCGATGTCGCGGGTGATGTGCCCGTTTTTGGGCTGCAGGTCCGCCACCTTGCTGGTGACCTTTTCGGGCTTTCCGGCGCTGGTCTGGCCGTCGGTGTAAGCGAAGCGCCAGATGCCCCGGACATCGCCGACATAGAGATAGCCTGCATGGAACGCCAGGCCGTGCGGATAGACAAAACCCGCCGAGCCCGGAAGGAAGGTGAAGCGCTGGTCCGCCTTGCCGTCGCCATTACTGTCGCGCAGCACGGTGATCTTGCCGCCCGCGCGGGCTTTGTAGTCCCCGCCCGGTTCGGCCAGGAAAATGTCGCCATTGGGCGCCACCGCCATCCAGCGGGGCGAGCTGAGGGTGTCGGCGAAGACGGAAACGGCAAAGCCCTTGGGAACCTCCGGCATGGCGGCGGCCGGGCGCGGGATGGTGGAAGGCTCGTTGCCCGCCGCCGGGGTGGCATAGGGCTTGGCCAGGGAGGTGGGCGAAATCTGGAACTTCTGGCCCGGATGGTCGGCGGCCAGTGCCTGCCCGCCCATCATCAACCCTGCCGCCAGGGCGGCTATCTTCCAATCCTGTCCGGTCATTTGCTCCTCCTGTTAAAATTCGATTTACCAATCCGGCGCTTACTGGCGCACATGATTTGGCTGTCGAAAATGCGCTTTGCTCCCGCCGTCTTGGCTCTAGGCGCCCTGGTCTGGGCTGGCCTGCCAGCGTCCGCCGAGGATGCCCCCAAAGCCCAAAAAGCGCCAGAGCACAAAACCACCCAGTCCAAGAGCTACATCATGGTGGACCCGATCTACGCCACCATCGTGGCCGACAACCGCCCCGCCGGGATGCTGATGGTGGGTGTGGGCCTGGATATTCCCGACGACGCCCTGCACGAGGAAGTCAGCCGCTCCATGCCGGTGCTGCGCGACGCCTATATCCGCAACCTGATGACCTTCACCGCCAATGTGGTGCGCACCGATGCCCAGCCCGATGTGGGCGTGATCGCTGACCGGCTGCAGGCGGTGACCGACCGCGCCCTGAAGAAAAAGGGCGCCAAGGTCCTGCTGGCCCAGATCGCGATCCGGGTGACAACCAAGTAGCCTCCCGTCGTTAACGCTCTTAGTCTCGCCCGGGCATGGATTCTTCCAAACCACCGGCGACCTGGACCCGCCCGCTTTCTATCTGGCTGGCGCCCGCGCTGATCCTGGTGCTGGGCGTGGCCGTGATCCTGTTCGATGGTCTGGGGATCGAAGGCGCGGCCAGCAACCTGCTGTTCGACGCCTTCCAACGCCACGCCGCTCGCCCTTTTGTTGATGGGCGCCTGGCCGTCCGTTCGCTGGAACTGCCGTCACTGGATGAAGACACGCTGGTCAAGGTGACGCGCACCCTGGCCGCCCAGGGCGTAAAGGCGATCGTGCTGACCGCGCCGATGGAAGGGGCCGCTTCGCCGCAAAGCATGGCGGCGCGCCTGCCGCCGGGCAGTGACGCGGCGCGCGCCGCCCTGACCAAATTGCCGGAACCGGGACATGACCTGGCGGCGGAAATCGTCCAGGCCAGGATGATCGTGCCGGTAGTGCTGGGCACGGCCGGGCGCGCGCCCCACAGCAAGGCGCGTTTTGTCTATCGCGGCACGGCCAATCCGTTCGGCCATCTGCCGCGCTTTGGCGCAGCGGCGGGGGCGCAGAGCGTGCTGGAAAACAACGCCGCCGGATCGGCCGCGATCAACCTGATCCCCGATCATGACGGGGTGTTGCGCCGTATCCCGCTGGTGTTCCAGCTGGGGGGTGCGCTTGTGCCCGGCATGGCGGCCGAAGTGCTGCGGGTGACCGACGGCACGCCGGACATCACCGTCACCAGCAATGAGCGCGATCCCCTCACCTTTCTCACCGGCACCGGCATCGCGGGGCTGGAAACATCGGCAGGAACGGCGCCC
Source organism: Alphaproteobacteria bacterium (assembly GCA_947379335.1). GTDB lineage: Bacteria > Pseudomonadota > Alphaproteobacteria > Micropepsales > Micropepsaceae > Rhizomicrobium. The sequence continues at coordinate 8,032 of CANCMM010000018.1, forward strand.
GCCGACGGCAGCGGGCGCATGCGGCTGCATTACGCCGCCAATGTCTCCGAACGCATGCTCAATCCCAATGCGCTGACCGCGGTGCCTATCAAGGGCGCGGTGGTGGTGATCGGCGCCGAAGGCCAGGTGGTGAAGACGCCGCTGGGGCCGGCCAGTGTCGCCAGCGTCATCAGCGAAAGCATTGAGAACCTTGCGGGCCTTGGCATGCTGATCCGTCCCGCCTGGGCGCGGATCCTGGAAGCGTCACTGCTGGTGGTGCTGGGCGCGGCGATGATTTTTTTGCTGCGCTTCGGACTGGGCTGGCCGGCGGCGCTGGTGATGGCGGGATCGGCGGCGGCGGGAGCGGGGTCCTGGTATCTGTATGCCGCGCACGGCGTGTTGGTCGATGCGGCGACACCGATATTGTTCTTGGGTCTGGCTTTCGGTGCGGGCGCCGCGGTGTGGATCCAGGATATGCGGCTGGCCTATGCCGGGCTGCGCATGGCCTTTTCGGATTCCCTGCCGCGCGCCACCATCGAGAAAATTGCCCGCCGCCCCAGCCTTTTGAAGCTGGAAGGCGAAACCCGCACCATCACCTATCTGGTGTGCGGCGTGCGCGGGCTGGCCGGCGTGGCGGCGACCTACAAAGACGATGCGGTGGGCTTCACCGCGCTGATGCAAAAGGCGCTGTCGCCGCTGATCGATCAGGCGCTGGCGCATGGCGGTACCATCGACCGGCTGACCGCCGATGGCTTTGCCGCGTTCTGGAATGCGCCGCTGGACGATGCCGATCATGCGCTGCATGCCTGCGAAGCCGCCAACGGCATGGCGATCATGTCGGCCCGCGTCACCGAGGAGCTGGCGCAGCAGCGCCGCGCCGATGAACTGCCGCCGCAAGTGGAGATCGGCGTCGGCGTGGCCACCGGCCCGGTGATCGCGGGCGGTTATGGCGGCTATGGCCGCATGGTCTACAGCGTCAATGGCGATGCGGTGAACCTGGCGCAGCGCCTGCAGGCGCTGTCGCATCAATATGGCCCGGCGCTGATCGTGGCCGATGAAACCCGAAGGCTGGCCGAGCGCGGCTTTGCTTTCCTGGAAGTGGACACCATCGCGGCCGGCGCCAGCGATCCGCCCGTGACCTTGTACGCCATCCTGGGCAATCCGGTGGCGCGCGCCTCGCCCAAATTCCGCGCCCTGACCGTGTTCCACGATCACATCTTCCAGGCTATCCGCAAGCAGCATTGGCAGATGGCGCGCGACCTGATCGCGCAATGCCGCCGCCTGTCGGGTGCCAGCCAGAAGATGTACGACCTGCACCTGGCGCGCATCGCCTATTACGAAAAACACCCGCCGGGCGAGAACTGGGACGGGGCGTTTAGACCCATCCTGGAATAATGATTGTCATGGCCCGCACTCCGGCGGCTACAACATCAGGATCGTGCGCCCGCCGATTTCGTGACATTCGGAATCGGCGCGGTTCGACTTAGGGTCGAGGCGTGATCTTTGGGATTTCACAGCCCTCGCCGGGGACCTTTCTGGACCATTCGATAGCGCGGGCCTTCTGTCCCTTTGGGCCATATATGATGTAGCTTTTGGTCGTCTTGTCGATGCGGATTTCAGTGCCGGGCCGGGTGAGGATGTAGAAGCCCTTCGTTTCTCTCACCTTGAAGTGCTGACCGTTGCCCCAGTCGGCCAGTGAGCCGGTAATGGTCATGCCCCATTCAACGTGGTCATTGATCGAGGGGCTGTAGCCGCCGCAAGCGACGACAATATTGGCGCGAGCAGGAACGGCTCCCAACATGAAGGCCGCCACCAAGGCAAGTTCAAGCCGCCTCAGCATCTTGCGCTCCCTGTGCCTCGATCATCTTCACGACACCGCTCGAAATCTATCCGCGCGAGCGAGTCGCAGCCTTTTGAGCAATTCTAACGGCCTTCGCATGCGCTTCACTAGCCAAGGTATGCTTTTTGACCGCTGCATGGTGTGCGGATGTTCCTACGGCCAGCTTCATTTCCTTATGGGCTGCTGCACGTTCCGCTGCGCGCTTGTCCAATTCGATCTCTTCCGAACTTTTATCAGTCATTTTCATTTCCTTATAAGTTGAGCAACGACGGGATCGATCGGCCAAGATTCGATCAGGAGGGAACAATCGCCAGTCCGTAATGCGCGCTCGCGCCGCCCGTCAGCGATGCCCACATCTGGTCGCCCCAGGAAAAGTGCCACCACTCATCGGGATGGCCGGCGAAATCCTCTTCGCTCATCAGCCAATGCAGCAGGCGGCGGTTGGCGCGCGCTTCCTGGTCGGAGAAGGAAAAGTTCTGCGGGTCCAGAGCTTCGAAGCGGTCGCGGTTGGCGAGCGCCGTGACGTCATCGAACAGCGAGCCCATCCACAGCGCTTCGCCATTCGTCCAGCGCAACGTCAGGTCCACCGCCGCCGCGGTGGCATGGGGCGCGGGCGAGTCCGCGCTGTCCGACGGCGCGGCCCAGTAGCGCTCCACTTCCTCGGTCAGTGCCGCCCCTCGCAGCGACTGGTCGCGGCGCTGCAGTTCGCGCGGCATCCATACATCATGAAAATAGGCCTGCACCTCGCGCGGCCGCCAGGCGTCGAACACAAACAGCTCCAGCCCCGCCGCCGCGATGCGCCCGTTTACCCGCGCCAGCTTTTCCGCCACGCTTTTGCGCAGCCACAATTTGTCGGTGGCGCCTTCCACCCTGTGCCAGTAAGGCGGGTTGCGATCACTGGCATAGAAATTCTCGCCGGCAAGCCCGGCATCGCGCGCCTCGATCACGGCCTCGCCGAACAGCTCATTGTCGCGGGTGATGCTGATGCGCTGACGGAAGCCCTTGCGCGCCGCCCGCAGGGGCGCCTGGTCGCCGATGGGACGATTGCGCAATTCTTCCAGGACGCCGAACACAGACATTTGCGCTACACTAGGATGATGAACGCGCTTTCCGAAAGCCCATACCGCCATGCGCGCCGCGCCTTCATCGCCGCCTGCGAGCAGGCGCATCTGGACACGGTGGCGCGGCTGCATCCGGCCAAAGGCCCCGACGGCAAACCGCTGTTCATGGATTGCGCCGCCACTGGCCCCCGCGATGCCGCCAAGGCAGTGCTGGTGGTGGCGCGCGGTCCATCCGGGTCGGCCATTCTGGTGGCGCTGCTGGAGGGCGACCTGACGCCGCCGCCCGGGGCGCGGCTGGTGCTGGTGCACGCCCTGGACCCGGCCGCTTTCGCCGGGGTGACGGGCGATCCCGCCAATAATCCAGAATGGCCGGCCGCCATGCTGAAGGCCGAGGTAACCGAGGATTTGCGAAAAGTCCGCGCCCTGGCGGTGCTGCCGCTGGAAGGGGGTGCAGACCTCAAGCCGGTGCTGGCCGCCCAACTGCCGGATGCCAAGATCACTACCCTGCCCGCTGCCGCTGACGTGCGCTCTGCGCAGGCCGCCATAGCGGCCTTCTTCGCGCAATAAATTTCGGTAACAGCCTTGCAGCCCCTCGGGGCCGCGCAGATGATTGCGGCTTGTTCAACCAACAAGGGGGTTCTCCATGCGCTTGCTTCTCGCCGCCGTTATCGCCGCCGCCGCCATCACGTCCGCCCAGGCCGCCGACACGCCGCAGCAGGCCAGCATGAAGAGCTGCGCCGCCACCTGGAAAACCATGCCGGCCGCCGACAAGGGCAAGACCAAGTACACCGATTACATGGGCACCTGCATGAAGAAGGCGCCTGCCGCCGCCGCCGCGGCGCCCGCACCGGCCGCCAGCATGGCGATGACCGCCAAGCCCAAGGCGGCGGCAAGCGGTTCCATGATGATGGCGGCGCCCGCCGGTGGCGGCTCGGCCAAGTGCAAGGACGGCACCACCGTCACCTACAAGAACCGCCAGGGCACCTGTTCTGGTCACGGCGGCGTCGCATCCTGGATGTAGGCCTCAACGTCTGGTTTACCTGAAAAAAACGGGTCCGCTTTGCAAGGCGGGCCCGTTTTCTTTATAGCCTCGGCCCAAGGCACCCGTAGCTCAGCTGGATAGAGCGCTGCCCTCCGAAGGCAGAGGTCACAGGTTCGAATCCTGTCGGGTGCGCCAATTTTTGCGCATGCGCAAAAAATGGCGCAGGCAAGCCCGCCGCGCCAAACTGGAACACCAGCAAGGAACTTTGGCGCGATCTCGCCATGGTCTTGCCTTGGGTCCATGCTCCATTTCCGCAATGGAGCGCCCGCAAGCCAGCATCGCCCACAAGCCAAGATCCCGCCGCGATCGCGCGCTGGGCTGGGGCTTCGCCGCCGCCCTGCATGTGGCGGTGCTGACTGCCCTGTTCTGGCCCCGTGCCGGCGCACCACTCAAAAAACCAGACGCTGAACCGCACCTCACGATCATCACCCTCGCCAAGGCGCCCGAGCCCCCCGGCCCGCCGAAGCCGGACGAGACGGCAGCCGCGGAGCAGGCGCCGCCGCCGATGGCGCGGCCCACGCCCATGCCGATCCTTGTGAAAGTCACCTCGCCGGAACCGGTCGACAATTCCGACATCCTCAGCGAGGCCCAGCTCTCCGGCGCGGCCAGCGCGGGCGAGGATGGCGCGGGCGGCGGGGGCGGCGGCTGCGACACGGCACGCATGGTGCAGCGGGCCTTGCGCAACGATCCCTTGGTGCGCACGGCCGTGGCGGACGCAGGACGTCAGGGCAAGGCGGTTCTGATGTGGAATGGCGACTGGGTGCGGTCCGGCGCGCAGGACGGCAAGGGCCTGTCGGCGGTGCGCCAGGCGATCATGTGGAAAGTCGCCTTCTCAACG
>CANCMM010000019.1:0-12744 GCA_947379335.1 Alphaproteobacteria bacterium
TACCGATCTATATCCGCAATCTCTGGATGATCCACCGCGACCGCCAACGTAACGCGGCCTGACCGTGCTAGCCTGAAGGGGCTTAAGGGGATTCGATGCTGCGCGCCTTTCCCATGATCCTGCTGGCGGTCCTGGCCTACAACCTGCTGGCGTTCGGCGGCCCCGCGGCCGGCCATGACGTGAACGCGCTGCTGGCCCAGGCGGTCAACATCAAGCTGGTGTCGGGCGATCTGTGGAAGATCACCCTGGGCGACGGCTTTGTGGCGGCGGCCATGGCTCTTTTGTTCATCGAGACCGTCAAGGCGACCAACACCGGCCGTCGCGAGATCATCAATCACGCCCTGTCGGTGCTGACTTTCATGGGCGCGGTGGTGGAATTTCTGGTGCTGAAGGGTTTTGGGACTTCGACCTTCTTCTTCATCACCGCCATGAGCCTGTTCGACGTGGTGGCGGGCTACACCATCTCGATCATTGCGGCGCGGCGCGACATGAGCGTGATCCCGCACGAGGATCATTAGGCGCCAAAAAGCCTTTTGCGGGAATGGCTTGGACGGCCCTTGCGGCCTTGGACCGGGCCGTGTATTCCCCCTTTTCCAGTGCGGACAGGTGGCCGAGTGGTTGAAGGCGCACGCCTGGAAAGTGTGTAACGGTGAAAGCCGTTCGAGGGTTCGAATCCCTCTCTGTCCGCCAATAAAAAAGGCCCCCAATTGCGGGGCCTTTTTTATTGGCGGATGGAGGGAGGTGGACGGACCCTTGTTCGACAAAATCGGCAACAGCCGATTTTGGGCGGCGCGCACAGCGCGCCGATCCGAGCGTCAGCGAGGACGAGGAACATGCCTTGAGCATGTTCCGAGCAATCCCGACCTGTGCACTGGCCGGGATTCTGTTCCCGACTTATAAGGCTACCTAGAATTGAATGAACATTGGGTGGAAACAGACGGGCTTACCCATGGCAAACGAAACTGCAACCTGCATTTTCTGCGGGACAACTCCCACCACGAGGGAACACGTGTTCCCGCGCTGGAGCCATCGCCATCTCGGCCCACGCCAAAACCTACGCATCAAGTCTTTTCAAGGCGTGCAATTCTACGATCACAGCGTCTCGCGTGTATTCAAAATGCACGGCCAAATGCGCGATTGGCAGATCAAATGTGTGTGCGGCGGAACTGACCGATCCTGCAACAGCGGTTGGATGAACGCGCTCGAAGACAAGGCGCAGCCGATCCTTACGCATCTGATCCTAGGTCATCAAAAGCGCATCAGTTCGCAGGAACAATCGATCATCGCGGCTTGGGCAGCGCTCAAGGCTATGGTGGCTGAAAACACGCAAGGCGGCTTCGTCACAACACACCACATGCAACGCAAATACCTTGCCAAACATTCGGTGGCACCGAAATTGGGTTGGGGGATTTGGATCGGACATTACGAGCGGCATGACTGGTTACCGGAATGGGTATCACGGCCATTCTTGCTGCTACCCGATGCTGTGGTGAAAAGAAAGAAAAGCCGCGTCGCCACATATTTCAACAGCAACACCTCAACCCAGGTAATCGGCAAGCTGTTTATCCAGACTATCAGGTCGCTAATGCCAGACCTGATTGGACGGTGGCGCTGGAGCACGCCTGATGGCGGCGTTCTGTTTCGCATCTGGCCACCTTCCCAATTTAGTATTGCTTGGCCTTCTCGCGCATTGAGCGACAGGGATGCGGACTACGCTGCCGCAGCATTTGGCAATTTTGTCCTCGACACCGGAAAGAAGGCCGTGGCGGCAGCAAAAGCGATCGCTGCGCCCAGCGGTGTGGCGTAGGACCTGAGCGCTCTCACAGGATTTGTCTCCCCTCCCCGCCCGTGCTTCACTCCCTCCAAGCCTCCCTGAGAGAGGCCACCACCCGGGGGACTGCACCACATGCCCAAATTACGATGGACCATGATGTTCATGGGGTGCGCGGCCAACGCGATCAACTATATCGACCGCGCCAACCTGGCCGTGGCGGCCACCAGCATCCGGTCCGAATTCGGCATCAGCCCCGCCGTGATGGGCTTGGTATTCGGCGCCTTCTTCTGGACCTATGCCATCATGCAGCTGCCGTTCGGCTGGTTCATCGACAAGGTCGGTGCGCGCATCGCCCTGGCTGCCGCAGTGACCTGGTGGTCGCTGTCGACCATGCTGGTCGCCACCACGCGCAGCGTGACCGGCCTGCTGGGATTGCGGCTGCTGCTGGGCGTGGGCGAAGCCGGCGCCTATCCCAGCGGCGCCAAGATCAACATGGACTGGTTCCCCGCCAAAGAGCGCGCCATGGCCGCCAGCATCTTCGACAGCGGCAGCCGCATCGGCAACGTGCTGTCGCTGCCGCTGGTGACCATGCTGATCATCGCCTGGGGGTGGCGCGTCTCCTTCTTCGTCACCGGCGCACTGGGCCTGGTCTGGTCGGTCATCTGGCTGTTCATGTACCGCCGGCCGGAAGAGCATCCGAAGGTGACGCCACAGGAACTGGCCACGCTCCAGGCCGCACGCGGCGTGCCCAAGACCGAGGTCAAGGTGCCGTGGCTATCCTTGTTCGGCTATCGCAACATCTGGGGGATGATGATCGGGTTTTTCTGCCTCAACTTCGTGATCTATTTTTTCATCACATGGTTTCCCACCTACCTGATTCAGGCGCGCGGCTTCTCGCTGGCGCAGTTGGGGACCCTGGGCCTGCTGCCGGGACTGGTTTCGATTCCGTGCGGCTGGCTGGGCGGCTTTGCCTCCGACGCGCTGTATCGCCGGGGCTGGAGCCTGACGGCGGCGCGCAAGACCTGTCTGGTCGGCGGCATGCTGACCTCGTCGGTCATCACCTTCTCGGTGTTCGCGCCCAACGTCTATGTCGCGCTGGCCTTCTTCGCCATCGCCTATGGCGCGCTGGCCTTCACGGCCGCCAGCATCTGGGCCCTGCCGGGGGATGTGGCGCCCTCGCCCGCCCATGTCGCCTCCATCGGCGGCATCCAGAACTTCGCGGCCAACATCGCCGGCATCATCACCACCAGCTTCACCGGCGTGATGCTGGCCATTACCGGCGGGTCCTTTGTGGTGCCGCTGATGACGGCGGGCGGCATTTGCATCCTGGGCGCGGCGGTTTACATGTTTGTGATCGAAGACATCGCCCCGCTGGAAGCCAGAGCCTGAGCCCATGAAGATCGTCAATTACGCCGGATTCCGCGACGCGGCCAAGAAGCGCCTGCCCCACTTCCTGTTCGAGTATATCGACGGCGGCAGCTATGACGAGCATACGCTGCGCCGCAATGTGAATGACTTCAAAAAGGTGACCTTGCGCCAGAAGGTGCTGCGCGATGTCTCGAACATCAACACATCCGTCCAGCTGTTCGGGCGTGACATGGCGCTGCCCATCGCGCTGGCGCCCATCGGCATTGCCGGCTTCTATCGCCGCCGGGGCGAGACGCAAGCTGTGCGCGCCGCGGAATCCGCCGGCATCCCCATCGTGCTGTCCACCATGTCCTGCTGCCCGGTCGAGGAAGTGCGCGCCGCGTCGAAAGCGCCCTTCTGGATGCAGCTCTACATGATCCGCGACCGCGGTTTCATGACCGATTTCCTGAAGCGGATGGAAACAGCGGGCATCGACACGCTGTTCCTGACCGTGGACCTGGCCATCAACGGCATCCGCTACCGCGACCGCATCGGCGGGCTGGCCGGATCGCAAAGCCTGATCAAGCGGCCGGGCCGGCTGTTCGACATATTGTTCCATCCCGGCTGGGCATGGGATGTGGGCATCAACGGGCGGCCGCTGATCATCGGCAATGTCGCGCCCGCCATGCCGAACGGCGCGGGACTGGTGCAGTTCCAGGCCTGGGTGGCGCGCAATTTCGATCCGTCCGTCACCTACAAGGACATCGCCTGGCTGCGCCAGCACTGGAAGGGCAAGCTGGTCCTGAAGGGCATCACCGATCCGGGCGACGCCAAGCAAGCTCTGGACGAAGGCATGGACGGCATCGTGGTCTCCAACCATGGCGGACGCCAGTTGGACGGTTCGCTGTCCAGCATCGCCGCGCTGCCGGCGGTGCGCGACGCGGTGCAGGGCAAGATGACCATCATGCTGGATGGCGGCATCCGTTCGGGGCTGGACGTGCTGCGGGCGATGGCGCTGGGCGCGGACGGCGTGCTGCTGGGCCGGGCCTGGGCTTACGCGCTGGCGGCGCGTGGCGAGGCGGGCGTGGCCTCCATGCTGGCCATCATCAAGGAAGAGCTGGAAGTGGCGATGGCCCTGACCGGCCAGAACGATGTGCGCAAGCTGGACAGCGATCTGGCGCTGACCCAGCCGTGAAAGACCTGCGCGTCCTGGTGACGGCGGGCGCGGCGGGCATCGGCCAGGCGATCACCACCGCGCTGGCCCAGGCCGGCGCGCGGGTTCATATCTGCGATGTCGCGCCGGTGGGCGCAATGCCCGGTGTTTCGTTCACCCGCGCCGATGTGTCCAGCGAGGCCGATGTCGACCGGCTGTTCGAAGATGTGCGCAGCAAGCTGGGCGGTCTGGATGTGCTGGTGAACAATGCCGGCATCGCCGGGCCGACGGGCAAGATCGAAGACATCACCCTGGAAGACTGGCGCCGCACCCTGGACGTGGACCTGACGGGCCAGTTCCTTTGCGCCCGCCGTGCCGTGCCGATGCTGAAAGAGGCCGGCGGCGGCTGCATCATCAACATGTCCTCGGCGGCAGGGCGCTTCGGCTATGCCTTCCGCACACCCTATGCCGCCGCCAAGTGGGGCGTCATCGGCCTGACGCAAAGCCTGGCCAAGGAGCTGGGGCCGTCCAACATCCGCGTCAACGCCATCCTGCCTGGGGTCATCAAGGGCCCGCGCATGGAAAAGGTCATCCGTGATCGCGCCGAGCAGACCGGTGTGGCGTTCGAGGCGATGGAAAAACAGTATCTGGACCGCATCTCGCTGCGGCGCATGACCGGCCCGGAAGACGTCGCCGCCATGGTGGTTTTCCTGGTGTCGGACGCGGGGCGCAACATCTCGGGCCAGTCGCTGGGTGTCGATGGCAATGTCGAGTCCTTATAAGCTGTGAGTGCCCTTGGGCGCGGCTGGACAGGCTGACGGAATCGGTACGGGATCGCCGCGCCGCCGGAACAAGGATGCCCAGAATGCTCACCCGCCGCCGCACGCTCGCCAATCTTCTGGGACCCGCCGCCGCTTTCGGGCTGGCTGCCACCCTGCCCGCCCGCGGCCAGGACGCCGCGCTGGGCACACGCGAGAAAATCCGCGTCACCAAGATCGAAACTTTCGTGCTGAAGAACAGCTGGGTGTTCGTGAAGATCAGCACCGATGCCGGGATCACCGGCTGGGGCGAGATGCTGAAGGACGACGCCAAGGCCTGCGCCGCCGGCGCGCTGGAAGTGGGCCATTACCTGATCGGCCAGGACCCTACCCGCGTCAGCTTCCACTGGCAGGCGATCGCGCGCGGCGCTTTTTATCGCGGCGGCCCGGTCAAGACCGCCATCTCCTCGGGCATCGACCAGGCGCTGTGGGACATCACCGGCAAGGTCTATGGCTTGCCGATCTACAAGCTGATGGGCGGCCCGACCCGCGACCGCATCCGCGTTTATGGTCAGGTCGGCAAGAATGGCGTCAACGCCATGAAGGTGATCTTGTCGGACACTGCCGGCCGCAATCCCTTCAAGTATAATGAAGGCGACAAGTTCGTTTCCGAAGCGACCGAACGTTTCGCCGCCCTGCGCAAGAAGATGGGCCCAGATGTGGACATCGGCGTGGAATTCCATGGCGCGGTGCAGCCTTCCACCTCCATCCGGCTGATGGCGGCGCTGGAGCCTCACAGCCCCTGGTTCTATGAAGAAGTGGTGCAGCCGCTGAACGTGGACCTGATGGCGGAGCTGGCCAGGAAGACATCGGTGCCGCTGGCCACCGGCGAGCGCATCTTCACCAAATGGGGTTTCCGCGAAATCCTGGAGAAGAAGGCCGCCATGATCCTGCAGCCGGACGTCTGCTATGCCGGCGGCATCACCGAACTGAAGATCATCGCCGGCATGGCCGAGGCCTATTACGCCCCGATCGCGCCGCACAATCCGCAAGGGCCCTGTTCGCTGGCGGCCAGCATGCAGATTGCCGCCTCGATCCCGAACTTCCTGATCCAGGAACGCGGCGACAATGAATATTCCGATCTTCTGGCCAAGCCGCTGCCACAGATCGTCAACGGCCACCGTCCGCTGCTGACCGAACCGGGCCTGGGCATCACCATCGACGAGAACAAGCTGATGGCCCAGGTCGGGGAACCCCGGCCCTACCTGCCCAAGTTCGATCCCGATGACGGCTCGGTGGTGGACTGGTAGCTAGCGCCGCTCGGCCGTCCAGCCGGTATCCAGCGGCTTCCTGGGATCGGCCGTGATGTGCAGCACCGCACAGTGGTGATAGGTGAACTGACCAGGATTGTTCACGGTGTGCTGCTCCATGAACTGGGCGACCTGAAGCGTGCAGCTCTTGCAGTTGATGTTGGGCACGGCGACATCGGTCTCGAACGGCATGTCGGTCTTGGCCGTGTGCACGAACAGACCGTCCGCCAGCACCGGCGGCGCCACCGGGCTCATCACCACACCGGACACCGACACGACCACGCCCTTTTCGTTGGTCATGGTCTCGGCCTTGGGATCGACCGGCAGTTCGGTGGGCGAATTGACCGCCAGCGCGATGCGATAGTGACCGGGGTGATAGACCGTTTCCTGCACCTTCACATGCAGCGCGGTGCCCCCCTTCACGTCGGTCACCGCATAGGTGGGCTTTCCGAAATCGGCATTGGTGCCGCCGCAGGGCGCGGCCTTTTGCGGATCACCCAGCTGGTTCTCTTCGATCCATGACGCAGGCGCCAGCAGCCGGAAATGCGCCTGGCTGGCGGCCGGCATCAGAACCAGGGCCAATGCCGCAAAACCCAAAAATTTCTTCATGACCGTGGCCCCGTGATTTGCGGGCGCACCCTAGCCAGCGCCCCAGCAAGCGTCAAAGATGCTATTGTGACACGTCCTTCAGTGTGCCGGTCTTGGACTTCAATCTTCCCTATCCGCAGCAGGTCGGACTAACCGACGAAGACGACAAGGGCTATGTCTTCCGCCGCTGTCCCGGCAACCAGCGGCTTTATACCTATGACCTGGACACGCCGCTGCGCACCGCCTGCAATGAGGCGTGCCAGGCCAACTGGACGCCGGTGCCCGCCGCGGCCACGGCCAAGCCGCTGGGCCAATGGACCATCATCCGCGGCGAAAACGGCCAGGGCCAGTGGGTCTATCGCGGCAAGCCGGTCTACACGCTGGTGGGCGACCCACCTTACGCGCCCAAGGGCGACGGCAAGGAAGACGGCAAGTGGCACCTGTTGCCGTATGAGAAATGACTAGCGCGGTGTGTTGACGCTGACCCGCTGGGATTTTTCCGGCGGGGGACCCGGTTCCGGGTCTTCGGGCATGCCCACCAGCGGCATGCCAACTTCATCCACCTTCCAGGCATAATGCGGGCGATCCAGCATCTTGAGGAAATACGCCTTGCTGGGAAGTTCCTGGATGATGCGCTCCAGCCGCGGCGCCTGCGCCTCGGTGGTGCCGGGCGGCACGTCCTGGATGATGCGCGTCGAGGTGGACTTGATCAGCGCGGCTGCGGTCGCCGCAAACGAAGCCTTGCGCCATTCCTCCGCCACCAGCCCCTGGATGCCTACGGGGCGGTTTGGGTCGGGGTCCACCACAAAAGCGGGCTGGGCGGTGATGCGATAGGCGGTGGAGATGCCCATGACGCGCCCCGTCGCCGGATCCTTCATGCCGTCGGCGTTGCGCCGGAGCGCATAATAAAGCGCGATGGCGTCTTCATGCTCGCGCACGCCCTGTTCGGCGCCGGACTGGGAAAAAGTGTTCTGGCTGTAAAGATCGCGCCAGTCGCGATAGCCGGCCACGATGCCGCCCAACGTGCCATCCGGCATCATCGCCAGCCGCAGCTTGCCTTTGCGGAAAAACGCGTCGCCGGTCTGATCATAAATCCAGGCGATGCGCGGCATGTGGATTTCCGCCACCTGCTCGGTATCCACCACGCCGTCGCGGATCTTCGCTTTCAGCCGCGCATATTGCGTGGTGCGCGGCAGGCGGTAGGAATAATCCACCGCCACGTTGTTGCGCGCATCCTTGACGATCTTGTCGGGGGAATAGCCGATCTCCACCACCGCATTGTCGTCATTCATGGGGTCCTTGGTGCCGGAAATGCGGACCACGATGGTGAACAGCCCATCCAGCATCTTGTCGTTGGAGCGCAGGAACAAAGTGGCGTTGCCATGCCCGCGCCAGGGCGCATCGCAGCCCCATGCGCGATAGAGCGCATTGTCCACGCCTTTCTCGCCATCCGGACTGGTGAAACCGGTATTGATGTTGCCGTCCAGGTTCAGCCCTTCGGAAATCCGCCCCGTCACTTCCGGCTGGCCGGTGTCCTCGGCGGCGAAGGGATTCACATAGGTCTCGATCCCGCGTCTCCAGCCGCGATAGGAAATCGCCCGGCCCCAGATGCTGAAGCGGGTGGTGGCGGGGCCGGGGACTTTTTCCAGGCCGGGCGGAACCGCGATCTTCTCGATGTCGTCCTGCCGGCGCCATTTCTGGCGCATCAGCGCCTGCTTGACGTAATCGGGATTGGAGAAATGGGTGGTGCTGCCGTGCGGGCAATCCGCGCCCGGCTCGACCTCGCCGGCGCGGGTGAAACCGGCGCGGCCGCCATAATGGAAAGCAAACTCGTAGGTGCCCACGACATAGCCGCGCGTCCAGGGCGCGGCATCAGCGGCGCCTGTACCGATCAGCAGCGCGGCAAGCCCGGCAAAGGCAGAGGCACGCCAAATCATGGATCACCCTCTCTCGCTTATTGAGCCAGAGCCGAGCGGGACTGGCAACCGTCAGCGCAGCGCCTGGACGTCCGCTTCCGTGACTTTGCCTTTGTAATGATTGCCGAAATGGCTGCGGACATAATTCACCACATCGGCCACCTGCCCGTTGGTGAAATGGCCGCGGAACGGCGGCATGCCCCGATGGCCGTTCATCACCATGGACAGGACATAGCCGGACTCCGCCAGCTTCGAATTTCCGGCCAGCGCGGGATAGGTGCCTGCGCCGGACGCGCCCTTGGCATCCGCCATGTGACAGCCCTGGCAGACCCCGCGATAGACCGCTTCGCCGCCCTGCATGGCGAACGGCGCGCCGCGCATGTCGGGCGTGTCGGCGGCGGAGGCCGGAAGTGCCATCAGCAACATCGCAAAGCAAAGTGTGCGCATCATGGCTGCACCACGCTCATTGCATCACTCTGGCGTGCAGCCGCGTGATCGCATCCAGCGCCGAAGTGACCGAGCCTTCCTGCCATCCCGGCAGGCGCGAGGCATGCTCGCTGGCCAGCAGGATGCGGCCGTCCAGGGCGCAGAGATTGTTGTAGTGCTGGTCGCGGGCTTCATCGGTCCAGGCGCCCTGGCAGCCCATCGCCCAGGGCACGCGATGCCACGCCACCGCCACGCCATTCTCGAACTCTGCCGGATATTGCGGATGGATCTGGGCGCCGTCGCGCAGTGCATCCTGGATGCGCTCCTGCGGCGATTTCGAAGCCGCCAGGTAAGCCGGACGCCCGAAGGTGTACGCGCCCAGTAGCACACCCTTGCCCGCCGACTAATAATCCCACATCGGATAGCTGATGGTGGTGCTGGGCAGGCTGGTATAGGTGATGCCGCCGTAAATCTGTTCGTCTTCCTCCCAGAAGCGGCGCTTGAACTGCAGTCCCACCTTCACCGCCGCCAGATAGGGCAGCTGGTCGATCGCCGCCTTCATCGGCGCGCCGACATTCATCGGGATCTGGGCCAGGATGGGCGTGGGAATGGTGCAAAGACACCACCCAGCGCGCGCGGTGCGGGGCGCTCCGCCATTGCGGCTGTCGATATAGGTGGCGGTGACGCCCTTCCCGTCCTGGCGGATGTCCGTCACCTTGCAATTATATTCAATCAGCGGTCCCAAATTGGCGCCCATCGCCTTGCCGATCGTCCCCATGCCGCCCCTGGGCTGGAAGATGGTGCTTTGCAGTTCGTAATTGTGGCCCGACCCGATGGCCGACCACAGGCCGGAGCGGAGCAGATCGCTGAGAGCCGAAGGCTCGGACGGCACCGGCACCGATTTGATGCCGCCGCCGGGATCGACGTCAAAGCCACGCCGCATCGAACTGGCGATGCCCTTCTTGTATTCGTAATTGCCGTCCAGCGCGCCCCAGCCTTGCAGCGCCTGCATCAGGATTTCGCGATCTTCCTTGCTGACGGCCTGGTCCAGCGCGCTCTGTCTGGTGCTCTTGGCCAGCAACTCGGCGACATGGCCGTGGAAATCGGCCTGTATCTTCCGGTAACGCTGCGGCTTGCCGCCATTCGCGTTCGGGGAATGGACATAGGCGTTGTAGTTGACCTGGATGAAAGGCTCCATCGCCACGCCCATGCGGCGGGCATAATGCAGGATGCCGCGATGATGGAAGGGCAGCCGCCAGGGACCGGGATTGAGATACTGGCCGGGATCGAACTGGACATGCTGGGTGGCGCCGCCCAGCTCGGTATAGCTGTCGCCGCCATAGAGCGACCAGTTTCGCCCACCGGGCCGGCCGTTATATTCCAGCACCTGCACCTTATAGCCGGCGTCGCGCAGCTCCATCGCCGCCACCATGCCCGCAATCCCTGCGCCAAGGATAAGCACGCTGCTGCCCGCCGGCGGGCGCGACAGCTTGATCGGGCCTTCGAAGCTGGAGCCTTCCGCATACCCCAGCTCGGTCATGGCGTGGTACATGGCGGCGCTGCCGGCCACCACGCCGATCATCTGGAACAGGGAGCGGCGGCTGGGCGCGGTCACGGAGACTTTGCCCGCGCCGCGGCGACCAGCGCGGGGAAGTCTATCTGCGCCGAGGGCTGGGTGACGATGTGGCCGCCGATGATGAAGGTCGGCGTCTGGAAGATGCGCAAGGCGCGCGCCAGATTGAAGTTGGCGATGATCTGGGCGTAGATCGCGGGTGCCTCCATGTCCTCCTTCAGGCGCGCGACATCCAGCCCGACATCCTTGGCGATCTCGAACACCCGCGGCGTGGGCAAGGGATGCTCCGGCGCCATCAACAGGGCCTGGTGAAACTCCGCATACTTGCCCTGGGCGATGGAAGCCAGCGCCGCGCGCCCGGCAATGGGCGAGGATTCCGCCGGCTCGATGGTGAATTCCTTGGGGATCAGCTTGACACCCGGATCGGTCTTCAACAGCGCTTCCACGCGCGGCTCGGCGCGTTTGGTGAAGCCGCAATCGTAATCGAAGAACTGGACGATGGTGACGTCGCCGCCCGGATTGCCCAGAAAGCCCGAGGCCGGGTCATGAAACAGGGCGTCCGCATTCTTTGCGACCAGCTTGTCGCTGGCAGCGGCCTTGTCGGCGTCGATTTTGGCCTGGTAGGCCTGTTCGATGCGGCTCTGGTCGGCCGGATCAACCGGCGCGGCGAAGGCCGCAAGTGGGGCCAGCAGCAGGGCGGCGAGCAGCAGCGATCTCATGACATCCCCCGGGGCAGGCTCTTATGCCTACTCCCGGTTCACACCGTCCTGCAACTGCCACCCCAAAAAGGAAACGGCCGCTTCGCCCAGGGTAGGAAGAAGCCGGCCACCCCTTGATTGTGCATCGCAAAAGCCGGGTGCAGGCCCGCAAGCTGCTGCTATAGTCGCGCCCAACGGGGCACGATCATCGGGGGACCATTTGAAACACCGCATTCTTGTCGGCGCAGCTTGCCTGCTGGGCGCCGCATCGCTCGCACAGGCCAAGGACGCGCCGGGCAATTCTTCTTATCCCTTCGGCGATGCGGGCGGCAGCCACTATTCCAGCCTGACCCAGATCAACGCAAAGAATGTGCACAAGCTGAAACAGGCCTGGCGCTATGACATCAAGCCCGATGTCGCGCTGCAGAATACGCCCATCGTGGTGGACGGCGTGCTGTATGGCGTGGGCGCCGGCAAGGTCATCGCGCTGGATGCGGCGACGGGCGCGGAGAAATGGGTCTATGCCCCCACCCTGCCGCAGAAATCGCGCGTGGGTTTTGCACCCCGCGGCGAAAGCTGGTGGACCGACGGCAAGACCAGCCGGCTTTTGGTACCCGCGTCCAACTTCATCTATTCGCTCGATCCGGCCACCGGCAAACCCGATCCCGCCTTCGGCGACAATGGCCGCATCGATCTGAACGACAATCTGCGCGGGCTTGCGTCCGACAATTACGTCCGCCATGGCGGCGCCGTGAATGTCTGGCACGACCTGTTCTTCACCTGCGGTGAAGTGGGCGAGCAGACCCCCGCCTCGCCCGGCGACATCCGCGCCTGGGACGTGCGCACCGGAAAACTGGTCTGGACCTTCCACACCATTCCGCGCCCCGGCGAACCCAATGCCGAGACCTGGGCGGCCGATGCCTGGAAGACCGCCGGCGGCGCCAACGACTGGCCCGGCATGGTGATGGACGCCAAACGCGGCATCCTGTTCGCGGCCACCGGTTCGGCGTCGGACGATTTCTATGGCGGCGAACGGCCGGGCAAGAATCTCTATGCCAACAGCGTGATCGCGCTGGATGCGCAGACCGGCAAGATGCGCTGGTATTTCCAGACCGTACATCACGACGAATGGGACAATGACTTCGCCGCGCCGCCGATCCTGGTGTCGGTGACCAAGGGCGGCAAGACCATCGACGCCGTC
>CANCMM010000020.1:0-12481 GCA_947379335.1 Alphaproteobacteria bacterium
TACGCTGTCGCTTGGGCAGTCGCGATGAGTGCAACTGCGCCTAGTCAATCCTTAGGAGAAGCGCGGTAGCATCATCGCTCTTCTTGAAGCGCGGATACTTGTTGCCCAGCGCATCGCCGGCTTCGATGGCGCGCAGTTCCTCGCCCAGCGCCGCCAGGCCCTTGTCCATCGCCGCCGCCATCAGGCTGTCGGCATTGTAGGCGCCATAGTCCGACGCCAGCGCCAGCAGGCCATCGCTGGCCAGCAAGATCGTGCTGCCGGGCGCGGCTTTCACGATGCGCCGCGATGCATGCGCCGCCGCCTTCACATCCGGACTGAACAGCCAATATTCGCCGCTGTTGATGCGATTGCGCGCGGCGCGCAGCACGGTCAGGAACTCCGGACGGTTGATGCCGGCTGCGGGGGAAAGATTTTTCTCCTTCCCCACTTGCTGGGCGCGCTGGGCTTCGGCGGCGCGTTTGTCGAAGGTCTCGCCGATTACCGTCACCGCCGCATCGCCCTGTTTGACCAGCGCGGCGCAATCGCCGAACCACAGGAATTCCACATCGCCATCGCCCGGCACCGCCAGCATCATGGAGCCGCACGGCGTCTGCCAAACTTCTTCGGGCTCGTGGCGGCGCAAGGCTTCAAAGCTTTTCTGGGTATCGGCCAAGGTTGCGCGCAACGCCTTGCGCGCGCCATCGCCGTCCCGCAAATGCGCCATCAGGCGGCGCGCCCCAAACTGCGCGATCCAGGCCGCGTCGCTGGGGCCGGGCATCAAACTGTCGCCCAGCGGCGTGGCACCATCGATCACTACGGCCGCGGCCGCGTCGTGGCCAAAGGAATCTTCATTGGCCTTGGCGGGATCGCCCGGCAAGGACAACGAGTCCAGCAATTCCAGCTTCATCCGCGATCCTTTTCGATCGCGGCTTTCAGCTGGTCGCGGCAGGCGCTTTCATCGGCGGCGAAATCGCCGCCCGCCCACCAGTCTTCCACTTTTGCCAGAACGCGGCCGACATCGGGGCCTTCGGGAACGCCCGCCTGCATCACATCGCGCCCGGTCAACGGAAAACGCGGCCGCTGCCAGTTGTCCGCCATTTCCAGCAGCATGCGGAATTGCAACACGCCGGCGCCCTTGGGCGCGCCCGCCCATTGCAGCAGCACCTTGTCGCGGAAGCGCGCCACGCCGATCCGGTAGAGCAGCAGCCGCGCGTCCCGCGCCGCAAGCTGGGCCGGAATCTTCTCGCCGCTCAGCGCCTGTTCCAGCCTTGTCCGGTCGGCATTGGACAGTTTCAGCGCGTCGGCAGCAGCATGGGCGGCATCGTTATCACTGTCGGGCAGTAGCGCCGCCAGCCGCAGGATGGCATCGCGCGCAAAAAGATTGTCGGCATCGATTTCCACCAACCGTTCGAGCCGCGGCAGCGACAGCGCACCGGGCAGGAGCTGGGACAGGATGCCCGTCGCCGCCATTACCCGCAGCACCAGCGCGGGATTGCCCGCTTCCAACAGGCGCAACAATTCCTTGGCCACCCGTTCCGCCGACAGGGTCTTGAGCTTGTCCTTTGCTTCGGCGGCGGCGCGCAGGCCTTCGGCGTCGATCTCGCCTTTGCCGTACCAGGCATGGAACCGGAACAGCCGCAACACGCGCAAATAATCTTCGGCGATGCGGGTCTTGGCGTCGCCCATGAAGCGCACCTTGCCGGCGATCAGGTCTTCGACCCCGGTGGCGTAATCGAAGATCTCGCCATTCGTCGACGCGTACATCGCGTTGATGGTGAAGTCGCGCCGCGCCGCGTCTTCGGCCCAATCATCAGTGAAGGCCACGGTGGCATGGCGGCCATCGGTCTCCACATCCCGGCGCAACGAGGTGATTTCAAACGCATGGGTGCCGACGATGGCGGTGACAGTGCCATGATCCAGGCCCGTCTCCACCACCTTGATGCCGCGCGCCTTCAGCCGCGCCAGGCTTTCGGTCGGCGGCATGGGCACTGCGATGTCGATGTCCGCCACGCTGACGCCCAGCAGCGCATTGCGCACCGCCCCGCCGACAAAGCGCGCGTCGCCCAGCGCCGCCATCACCGCCAGGGTTTCGGGCGCGGTCATCCATCCATGCTGGGCCGGATCAATCTTCATGCGCCGCTTATATCATCCAAACGCTGGGCAAGGTTGACGATGATCGCAGCCGTGGCGCCCCAGATCTCATGCTCCTTATAGGTGAAGGCATAGAAGCTGCGCGTCACGCCGCCGAACTCGCGGCTTTCCCGCCGCCGGTTGGCGGGATCGCACAGGAAGGCCAGCGGCACCTCGAATATCGCCGCTACCTCGCGCGGGTCCGGCGCCAGGGCAAAACCATCGGCCAGCACTCCCACCACCGGCTGGATGTCGAAGCCGGTGCCGGTGAGATAGCGGTCCAGGTAACCGGCCATGGTGACGAAGGCGGGCGCGATGCCGGTCTCTTCAAATGTCTCGCGCAGCGCCGTCTCGACCGGCGAGATATCGCCCGGCTCGCAGCGGCCACCGGGGAAACTCACCTGCCCGCTGTGGCGCGCCAAGGTGTCGGTGCGGCGGGTGAACAGCAACGCCGGTTCAGCGCGCGCCACCACCGGCAACAGCACCGCCGCCTTGGCCGCACCGAACTGGGCGGTGCGCGGCAGCATGTCGTAATCGTCATGCCCGGTGACGTCCGGCGCCTGTTGCAGCAGGCGTGTGCGCAAGCCTTCCACCAGGCTCATCGGGGTTCCAGATTTTGAGCTGCCGTCATGACGCCATAATCGCGGATTTCACTGGGATATTAAGGACATTCGGGGGTTGCGCCGCTCGCGCCCCACGGTGCAACATAATGGTCAATCGCCAGCCGCGCATCCCCGCATAACATCAGGCTCCGCATGAACAAGGTCGACATACTGGACGAGGCCCCCCGGCGGCTGAAGGCCGCTGCCGAGACGTTCGGCAAGGTACGCGCCGGCCTGAATGCCGTGATCTTCGGCCAGGACGAGGTGATCGAGCAGACCCTGGTGACCTTGCTGGCCGGTGGTCATGGCTTGTTGATCGGCGTGCCGGGACTGGCCAAGACCAAGCTGGTCGAAACCCTGGGCATCGTGATGGGACTGGACGCCGGCCGGGTGCAGTTCACCCCCGACCTGATGCCGTCCGACATCACCGGTTCCGAAGTGATGGAAGAATCCGCCGGCGGCGAACGCGCCTTCCGCTTCATCAAGGGGCCGGTCTTCACCCAGCTGCTGATGGCCGACGAAATCAACCGCGCATCCCCGCGCACCCAGTCGGCGCTGTTGCAGGCGATGCAGGAAAAGCATGTCACCGTGGCGGGCGCCCGCCACGATCTGCCCAGGCTGTTCCATGTGCTGGCGACCCAGAACCCGTTAGAGCAGGAAGGCACTTATCCGCTGCCCGAAGCCCAGCTCGACCGTTTCCTGCTGCAGATCGATGTCGGCTATCCCGGCCTGGAGGCCGAGCGCCGCATGCTGCTGGCCACCACCATGGGCGAGGAAAAATCCGCGGTGAAGGTTTGCGGCCCCGACGATTTGATCGAGGCGCAGGCGCTGGTGCGCCGCATCCCGGTGGGCGAACAGGTGATGGAAGGTATTCTGTCGCTGGTGCGCGCCGCGCGTCCCGATTCCGACCATGCCAGCGGCGTGCAGGGCCAGATCGCCTGGGGCCCCGGCCCCCGCGCCAGCCAGGCGCTGATGCTGGCGGTGCGCGCCCGCGCGCTGCTGGATGGGCGGCTTGCGCCGTCCACCGACGATGTCGTGGCGCTGGCCGGCCCGGTGCTGCGCCACCGCATGGCGCTGAATTTCTCGGCCCGCGCCGAAGGCGCGACCACCGCCAGTGTTATTGAACGGCTCTGCGCCAGCCTCTTCTAAAGTAGGTTTCTTTTGAGCCAATTCTCCACGCTTCAGCACGAAGCCGATGGCCTGTCCGCCGGGCTGCCGCCGCTGATGGTGGAAGCCGATCATCTGGCCGCGTCGGTCAGCCTGGGCGTGCATGGCCGCCGCCGCGCCGGCATGGGCGAAAGCTTCTGGCAGTTCCGCCGCTATGCCTCCCACGATTCCTCGGCCGCCATCGACTGGCGCCAGTCCGCCAAGTCGCAGCACATCTTTGTACGCGAGCGCGAATGGGAAGCCGCCCAGACCGTGTGGTTCTGGCGCGACGCCTCCGAGAATATGAGTTTCAAGTCGGCTGCGGTCTCCAAGCGCGCCCGCGCCGATCTGCTTTTGCTGGCGCTGGCGTCATTGCTTGTGCGCGGCGGCGAGCGGGTAGGCTTTACCGGCATGGAAGGCGCCCCTGCTTCGTCCCGCCTGGCGCTGACCCGCATCGGCCGCGCCATGTTTGCCAGCGGCAACCAGGCGCTGCCGCCGCAAGTGCCCTTCGCGCGCGGCAACCAGCTTGTCTGGTTCAGCGATTTCCTGGACGAAGGCGTGTTCGAGCACATGAAGCGGCTGTCGCAACAGGGGGTATCGGCGCACCTGGTACGCATCATCGATCCGGCGGAAGAGGACTTCCCCTATTCGGGCCGCACCCGTTTTGAATCCCCGCGCGGCGAAGCCGATGAAATCTTCGGCCGCGCCGAGCGCGTGCGCGGCGCTTACCGCGCCCGCTTCACCGCGCATGGCGAGGAAGTGGCGGCGCAGGCCACGCGGCTGGGCTGGACCTGCACCGTCCATCGCACCGATCATGCGCCGCAAGGTTCGCTGATCGCCCTGCATGCCGCCATCGGCGGCGTATAACAGGTGCTGGGTTTTCCCATCAGTTTTGGAACGCCACTGATCCTGGCGGCCTTGGCTGCCCTGCCGGTGCTGTGGTGGCTTCTGCGGGTGACGCCGCCACTGCCGCGCCGCACGCCATTCCCGCCGCTGCGCCTGCTGCGCGGGCTGGAAGATGAAGAGCAGGCGCCGGCCGCCACGCCCTGGTGGCTGCTGCTGCTGCGCCTGCTGGCAGCGGCGCTGCTGATCGTCGCCCTGGCCGATCCGCTGCTGGGCCGCAGCCCCAAGCTGGCGGCGGCGGGCCCGCTGGTGCTGGTGGTGGACAATGGCTGGACCGCCGCCAAGGGCTGGGACACGCGCCAGGAATTGATCGCCGACCTCCTGCACAGCGCGCAGGGGCGGCCCGTCGCCATCATCCCAACCGCCGGCCCCATGCCCAGCGGGCTTCTCAATCAGGGCGAAGCCGCGCGCCTCGCCAAGGAACTGAAGCCCATGCCCTGGCCGGGCAATCGCGCCGCCGCGGCCACGGCATTGGGCCGCTTCAGCTTCGCCGCTGCGCCCGCGCTTTACTGGCTGACCGACGGCATCGAAGACGGCAAGAGCGCCGTTCTGCGTGACGCATTCAAACGCTATGGCGGCGCCACCACATTTGGGCCTTCGCGCCTGCCGCTGGGACTTTTGCCGGTGACGCGTGACGCCTCCGGCTTTGCCGTCACCGCGACGCGCGCTCGCGCCGGCGACGTGCTGGAGACCGAAGTAGGCGCCATCGGTGCGCGCGGCGAAACTCTCGCCGCCACCAAGCTGCACTTCAAGCGCGGTGACATTACCGCACGCGGCCATATCGCCCTGCCCATGGAAGTGCGCAACGCCACCACCCGGCTGGCCGTCACCGGCGAAGACAGCGCCGGATCGGTTCAACTGCTGGACCGGGGCGCCGCGCAGCGCAGCGCCGGCATTGTGTCGGAAAGCGCTACCGGCGAAGGCCAGCCGTTGCTTTCCGACGTCTATTATCTGGAACGCGCCTTGTCGCCCTATGCCGAGATCGCCAAAGGCGGGATCGCACAGCTGATCGACAAGCATGTCTCGGTGCTGCTGCTGGCGGACGTGGCGAAAATCTCCGCCGCCGACATTCCCAAGGTGAAGGACTTTGTGAGCAAGGGCGGCGTGCTGATCCGTTTCGCCGGTGATCGCATGACCAATGGCAGCGACGAGCTGGTGCCGGTGCGCCTGCGTGCCGGCGGGCGTTACCTGGGCAGCGCCATGGCCTGGAGCGCGCCGCAGCGCCTGGCGGCGTTCGGTCCGCAGAGCCCCTTTAATGGACTGGAGATCGCCTCCGAAGTCACGGTGTCGCGCCAGATCCTGGCCGAACCGTCCGCTGAAGTTTCCAATCGCACCTGGGCGCAGCTTGCCGACGGCACGCCGCTGATCACGGCGCAGGCGATGGGCTCGGGCTGGATCGTCTTGTTCCACACCGCCGCCAGTCCCGGCTGGTCGTCGCTGCCGCTGTCGGGACTTTATGTCGAGATGCTCAAGCGCCTGCTGGCGCTGTCGGCCGGCACACCGGCGCGCGAGCTGGCGGGCCTGACCACCTTGCCGCCGGTATCGCTGCTGGATGGCTTCGGCCATACCATTCCGCCCACCCCCGATGTCGCGCCGCTGCCGGCGCATGATTTCTCCAGGCAGCGCGTTTCACCGCAGCATCCCCCCGGCCTGTATGGCGCCCATGAAGTGGAAAGCGCGCTCAACGTGATGCATGCGGGCGAGCACCTGTCGCCGCTGGCCGATGGTAGTCTCCAAGCTTACGGCAACACCCATGCCCGCGCGCTCGAGCCATATCTGCTGGCCGCCGCGCTGCTTCTGCTGCTGCTGGACTGTATCCTGTCGCTGTGGCTGCGCGGCTTCACTCCACGCAAGTTGAAATTCGCCGGCGCGGCGCTGGCCTTTCTTCTGGCCGCGCCGCATGCCCGCGCCGATGACGCGACCAACATGAAGGCGGCGCTGGACACGCGGCTGGCCTATATCAAGACCGGCCTGTCCGACGTGGACACGACAAGCCTGCAAGGCCTGAGCGGCCTGGGCATGGCCTTGAAGGCGCGCACCTCCTACGAGCCGATGGAGCCGCTGGGCCTGGACCCGGAGCGCGACGATCTTTCGCTCTATCCCCTGCTCTATTGGCCGATGGACCCGCGTGAGAAATCCCTGTCCCCCAAGGCGCTGTCGCGCGTGGGCGAATATATGCGCAATGGCGGCACCATCCTGTTCGACACCCGCGACCTGAGTTTGGGCGCGGTGCGCGGCGCCGCTTCGCCCGGCGAACAGACGTTGCGGCGGCTGACCGGCGGTCTGGACCTGCCGCCGCTGGAACAGGTGCCGGCCGATCATGTGCTGAGCAAGGCGTTCTACATCCTGCGCGACTTTCCCGGCCGCTGGACCGGTGGACGGCTGTGGGTCGAAGCCCTGCCGCCCGCGCCCAAGAATGGTGCGCCGCCGGCGCGCGGCGGCGATGGCGTTTCCCCGGTGATCATCGGTGGCAATGACTGGGCAAGCGCCTGGGCGGTGGATACCAATGGCCATTTCCAAACCACGCCGTCGCCGGGCGGCGAGATCCAGCGCGAGATGGCCTTCCGCTTCGGCATCAATCTGGTGATGTATGCCCTGACCGGCAACTACAAGACTGACGTTGTTCACGCACCTGCGCTGTTGCAACGGCTGGGGAACGAGCGATGACAAGGCTGGCTTTCGCGCCTGTCATTCCGGTTTCGCTGCTGACCGCGCTGGCAGTGGTGGCGCTGCTGCTCACCGCTTACGCCTTTTATATGTGGGCGCGCGGCGCCTGGGCGCGGGGCTTGGCTTTCGGCGTTCTTATTTTCGCGCTGGCGGGACCGCTGCTGGTCAAGGAAAAGCGCGCGCCGCTTCCCGATGTGGCGGTGATCGTCACCGACCGCTCGCAAAGCATGAGCCTGGGCAAGCGCGCCGCACAGGCGGAAGCCGCACGGGCGCAAGTGAAACGCCTGCTGGCGCAGCAGCCCGGTCTGGTGGTGCGCGAAACGTCCGTCACCACCACCGCCACCGGCGAGAATAACGGCACCCAGGCCTTTGCCGCGCTGAACGCGGCGCTGGCGGATGTGCCGCAGGGCCGCGTCGCGGGCGCCATCCTGATCACCGACGGCCAGGTGCATGACGCACCGGCGCCGGAAAGCGTCAGCCTGAAAGCGCCGCTGCAGGTGCTGGTGGCGGGCAGGCGCGGCGAACGCGACCGCAAGCTGACCGTGGCCAATGCGGCACGCTTCGCCATTGTCGGCCAGGCGGCCACGGTGCGGCTGCGCGTCGACGATCTGGGCGGCAGCGGCGAGACCAGCGCGGTGCTGGACATCCATATCGACGGCAAGCCGTTCGGCTCGCGCCTGGTGCCGGTGGGCAAGGACACCGATATCAAGGTGCCGGTGGCGCATGAAGCCGAAAACCTGGTCGAACTGTCAGCGGGACAGGGCCCCGCCGAACTGACCATGCAGAACAACCGCGCCGTGGTCACCGTGTCGGGAATACGCGACAGGTTGCGCGTGCTCTTAGTGTCGGGCGAGCCCCATGCCGGCGAGCGGGTGTGGCGCAATCTTTTGAAGGCGGATCCGTCGGTGGACCTGATCCACTTCACCATCCTGCGGCCGCCGGACAAGCAGGATTCCACGCCGATCAATGAACTTTCGCTGATCGCTTTCCCGTCGCGCGAGCTGTTTCAGGAAAAACTGGGCTCGTTCGATCTGGTGGTGTTCGACCGCTACCGCGAGCGCGGTGTGCTGCCGCTGGCCTATTTCCAGAACCTGGCGTCTTACGTCCAGGACGGCGGCGCGCTGCTGATTTCCTCGGGCCCCGAATTCGCCGGGCCTGAGAGCATCTATCGCACGCCGCTCAGCCAAGTGCTTCCGGTGCAGCCCACCGGCCAGATCGTGACGGGTCCGTTCAAGCCGATCGTCACCGCCGACGGCCTGGCGCATCCCGTCACGCGCGAATTGCCGGGCCGCAACCAGGACAAGACGCCGCCCACCTGGGGCCGCTGGTTCCGCCTGATCGGCGCCAACAAGATCGCCGGCCAGACGGTGATGGCCGGCGGCGGCGGCCAGCCGCTGCTGGTGCTGGACCGTGTCGGCAAAGGCCGCATCGCCGAACTGATGAGCGACCAGACCTGGCTGTGGGCGCGCGGCTTCGAAGGCGGCGGCCCGCAGGCCGAACTGCTGCGCCGCCTGGCGCACTGGCTGATGAAAGAGCCGGAACTGGAATCGGAAATGCTGTCGGCTACCATCGTGGGCGACAAGCTGCAGATCACCCGCCGCACGATGGCGGCGCAGACCCCGTCGGTGACCCTGACCATGCCGTCGGGCAAAAGCACCAGCCTGCCGCTGATCAAGGCCGAGCCCGGCATCTGGCGCGCCGAGGCCAAGGCCGGCGAGCTTGGCCTCTACCGCGCAACCGACGGCATTCTGTCCGCCGTGGCGGCGGCCGGACCGCTGAACCCGAAGGAAGTGGCCGACATGCGCGCCACCGATGAGGTGCTGAAACCGGATGCGCAGGTCAGCGGCGGCAGCGTGCATTGGCTGGAAGACGGCGTGCCGGAAATCCGCCGCGTCGATGCCGGCGACACCGCCAGCGGTTCCAACTGGATCGGCCTGCGCAGCAACGGCGCTTACCGCGTCACCGCGCTGGAACAGGAAAAGCTGCTGCCGCAATGGCTGGCGTTGCTGATCATTGTCGGCGCGCTGCTCTTGGCGTGGCGGTTAGAAGGGCGTTAGCCCGGCGCGCCGACAGGCGCGCGAGCAGGTCCTGATGGACCTGCGAGAGGGCTAACGCGCGGCGAGCTTGGGCGAGCCGCCGGACCGCTAGCCAACGCCTGCGCCCACCGCGCAAACCGCGTCATCGATCTGCGCCCGGCGCACTTCGCCCGACAGATTCAAAATCTCGCCCGCCTTCAGCGACAGGCCCAGAATACGGTTCTGGTCCACGGGCCCGGGAAACTTCACCCGCCCCGGCGGCAGGCGCGAGAAGCCGACCTTGGCGTAGTAAGGCTCGTCGCCCACCAGGATGATGCCGCGCCACGGACCTTTTTGGGCCGCCTCGATTCCGGCCTGCATCAGGGCGATGCCGATGCCGCGGCCGCGCTGGTTGCCCTGCACCGCCAGCGGTCCCAACAGCAATTCTTCGTGCCCGCCGATCCGCACCGGCCAGAAGCGCACCGAGCCGCGCAGGATGCCGTCCTCCACCGCCACGAAGGATAGGCCGGTCACCGGCTTCACGCCTTCGCGCAGCCGGTAGGCCGACTTGGCGAAACGCCCGGGGCCGAATCCTTCAGCATTCAACGCCTCGATGCCGGCATCGTCGTCGGGATTTTCCAGGCGGATCTGCCAGGCTGGCATGGGCGCGTTCATGGGCGTTTCGCTAATCGGCAAGCACGCAAAAGGCAAGCTACCAGTGATGGGAAGGCGGCGCGGCGCCGGTCAGTTCCTGCAGCCGGCGCAAGGTGGCGGGGGTGCAGCCGTCCGGCGGCGACAGAGGATCGGCAAAGCACACGTCGCGGATTTCCAGGTTGGGCCTGAAGTTCACTGCCGCACCATCGATGCTGTAAAGCGCCACCACCGCCGTGGCCCAGCCGGCCTTGCGGGTATAAAGCGCGAAAAACCGCGCTTCGCCGCCCACCAGGCCCACTTCTTCGGCCAGTTCCCGCAGGATGGCCGGTTGGGCGGCCTCGCCCCGGCCCACCCCGCCGCCCGGCAGCCGCCAGCCGGCCGTATAGCGCTGCCGCACCAGCAGGACCCGGCCCTGATCGTCATAAACGGCAGCCGCCACGCCAAAGGAGGTGGGCGCCCACAGCACTCTGAGGGTCATGTATGCCCGGAAGACGATAAGTCTTAACACCCGTTAAATCTCATCCGTGGTCACTGTCCTGTAACGGTTCAATAACCCCTTAAATGTAACCTGCGGTAGAACATTTTAGCTTAATAGCCATTCACCATCGCGGAAATTCCGCGTGTGTCCAGGGCGTAAAAACCAATGTCCGGTGCCGGATTCGAGAGCTTGAAGGCGCTCATTGTCGAGGACAATGCGCATATGCGCTCGCTGCTGCGGGCGCTGCTCAATTCCATCGGCATCAAGGAAATCGCTGAAGCCGCCCATGGCCAGGCCGCCATCGACTCGCTGCGCGAGCGCAAGTCGGACCTGGTCCTCAGCGACATGGCGATGAAGCCGATGGACGGGCTGGAATTCACCCGCCATGTCCGCAACCATGAACACAGCCCCAACCCTTTTGTGCCGATCATCATGATCACCGGCCATACCGAAAAACACCGGGTGGAACAGGCGCGCGACGCCGGCGTCACCGAATTCCTCGCCAAGCCGATCACCGCGCACAACCTGTTCTCGCGCATCTCCGAGATCGTGGAACGCCCGCGCGCCTTCGTGCGCTGCGACAGCTATTTCGGGCCCGACCGGCGCCGCCGCATGATCGACGACTATGCCGGCCCGTGGCGCCGCAAGGAAGATTTCCAGGACATGGATGTGCGCTGATGACCAAACAAGCTCCCGCTGAAGCCCAGTTTATTGCGCCCGATGCCTATCCCCAGATGATGAGCAAGCAGGCCGTCGCGGGTGCCATGAAGGTGCTGCGCTCCGCCCAGACTGCGGTGAAGGCGCAAGTGGCGATCGAAGCGCATATTCCACCCATGCGCGCCGCCATCCTGCAATATGTCGAGGAGCTGGAAGACGCTTCCGGCGACTTGCGATCCATATTCGACAAGGTGCATGAAATCCGCGGCTTTGCCGAGACCGCGGGCCTGGTCACCACCGGCCGCATCGCCGACATTCTGTGCCGCTACATGGACGACATGTACCGGATCGGAAAGCCGATGGACACGATGATCGTGAAGCTGCACGTCTCGGCCATCGCCCGCGCCGCCCGTGCCGAGGATGATGACGTCAAGATGGGCGAAGTGGTGGCGGCCGAGCTGGCCGCCCTGGTGGCGCGCCGCCTGGCGGAAGCCCGCTAAGTCATTGCCCAAGTCATTGTCAGTCACCATCCGTTAACGTTTTAAAACCACGTCAATGCGGAACAATTCACCCCTCCTTAAGCCCTGCCGTTAATACTGATCCCAGGGATTATTGGGTTTTCTTTCCATGCTTCAGATCGGCGGCATTGTCGTCCTCTTCGCCTGCGTGTTCGGCGGTTACCTGATGACCGGCGGTTCGCTGGGCGTTGTGATCGAAGCGGCGCCGCACGAATTGCTGACCATCTTCGGCGCCGCCCTGGCCGCCATGCTGATCGCCGGCTCGATGTACAACATGAAGAAGATCGCCGGCTCACTGGGCAAGGTGATCAGCGGGCCGATGTGGAAGCCCAAGGATTACAACGACCTGCTCTGCCTGCTGTTCCTGCTGGCCAAAACGATGAAGTCCAAGGGCCTGATCGCCCTGGAAGCCCATATCGAAAAGCCCGAAGAGTCCTCGATCTTCAAGCGCTATCCCAAGGTCATGAAGGATCATTTCGCGCTGGATTTCATCTGCGACACGCTGCGCATGATGACCATGAGCCTGGAAGACCCGCACCAGGTCGAGACCGCCATGGAAAAGCAGCTGGAAAAGCACCATCACGAAGCCCTGGTTGGCGCCAATGCGCTGCAGGCCATTGCCGATGGCCTTCCGGCGCTGGGCATCGTCGCCGCCGTGCTGGGCGTCATCAAGACCATGGGCGCGATCAGCGAACCGCCGGAAGTGCTGGGCGGCATGATCGGCTCGGCGCT
>CANCMM010000021.1:0-12248 GCA_947379335.1 Alphaproteobacteria bacterium
GCCAGCCACCACCGCCGCCGCCAAAGCTGCGGCCCTGGTAGGGCTGCGCGGTCTGGCTCTGGAAGCCCTGGCGGTTCCAATTGCCGCCGCCGAAGCCGCCGCGATTCCAGTTGTGGCTGCCGGTGTAAGGCTGGGCCGAATATTGCCGCTGCTGGAATCCGCCACGATTGGCAAAGCCCTGGTTGCCGAAGTTCTGGCTGCCATAGCTGCGGCCGCCATAGCTGCCGCCGCGATTGAAGTTGTGGCCGGTGTAACCGCCGCCAAAGCCGCGATTGCCGTAATAGCCGCCAC
This sequence comes from Alphaproteobacteria bacterium, assembly GCA_947379335.1. Lineage (GTDB taxonomy): Bacteria > Pseudomonadota > Alphaproteobacteria > Micropepsales > Micropepsaceae > Rhizomicrobium. The sequence continues at coordinate 292 of CANCMM010000021.1, forward strand.
GGCCCAGCGCCTGGCGGTAGTTGCCGCCGCGCGAATTGCCATAGTGCCAGCCGCCATGCATCCAGAACTGCCGGCGTCCGCCATAGTCGCGATAATAGAAGGGACCGTTGTACCAGCTGCCGTCGTAATAGACCTCGCCGTCATAGTAAGGCAGGTCATAATAGTCGTCCGGGCAGCCATAGCTGGGATCGCAATAGCCGCTATCGCCGTAACCCTGCGCATAGTCCTGCTGCGCCGGATCATAATTGGGATCGTAGTTCTGGCCGTAGGCGGGATCCTGGTCGTAACCGGGGCCGTAGCCGCCATTGTCACCATAGCCGCCATAAGGCTGCGCGCTCGCGGGGATCGCCAGCGCGCCCAGCGCACCGAAGGCAACGAGTGCCGCCTTGATCGAGGTTTTCATGCGTTTCGCTCCAAACTTTTTGTCGCGCGGGGATTCGCGTTGATGACGACATTGACGGCGCGGCGCTGAACCGTGGCTGAACAGATTAAGTTTGTTTTGTGTTTTGGAAACCTTCGCGCGCACACAAAAGAAAACGGCCCCGAATGATCGGAGCCGTTTCTTTTATGCAGAGGTGCGCTCAGCGGTGATGTCCGCCGCCGCCGTGACCGCCATAGCCGCCACGCCCGCCGCCATAACCGCCGCGATAGCCGCCACCGTAGCCGCCACGATAGCCGCCATAACCGCCGCCGCCGATATAGATGCTCGGATAGCCGTAACCGTAGCCGCCATAATAGTAGGGGTCATAGTAAGCGGGGCTGTAATAGGGATCGTAATAGGGACGGCTATAATAGCCGCGGTAGCGCGGCCCATAGTAACCGCCGCCATAATAGCCCGGATAGCCGAAGCCGCCGATACCGATGCCGACCGACACGCGCGCTTCGGCGGCGGTGGTGGTGGCAACGGTGGTCGCGGTGGCGGCACCGGCCACCAACAGCGCACCCAGCGCATATTTCGCAAATGTCTTCATCACTAGTCTCCTTTGTTCATCGCAGGTCCCCTCTGCCTTGAGTCTCAGGATGAGAGGGGCCGGCTGAACCGCAGATGAACAACGTTAAGTCCCGGCAACCCGTTTCGGCCATGCGCCAAATACCCCGAAATGGCCCCAGACCTGACAGGCTGTTCAGCCCGGTTCCCGGAACTTATTTAGGGTCTTTGGCCCCGCCCTGCTTGACCGGGCCTGCCTGCGTCCCTAAATACCGGTCGCGGTTGTTGGCACTCGTCACATGCGAGTGCTGCAACTCAATAAAAACTCAACAGTTTCAAAAACTTACAAAAGAGGATTCCAATGAAATTCCGTCCGCTTGGCGACCGCGTCGTGGTCCGCCGCATCAAGGAAGATCAGAAGACCAAGGGCGGGATCATCATTCCCGACACCGTCGCGGAAAAGCCCCAGGAAGGCGAAGTGATTTCGGCCGGCCCGGGCGCGCCCGACAATAACGGCAAGCTGATCCCCACCAGCGTAAAGGCCGGTGATTACGTGCTTTTCGGCAAGTGGTCGGGCACCGAGGTCAAGCTGGATGACGAGGAGCTCCTGATCATGAAGGAGAGCGACATCCTGGGCGTGCTCGAAGGCAAAAAGGCCAAGAAGTAAGCGCATCGCGCCTGCTTCTCACAAACAACTAGAACCGACATTAGGAGAGTAAAAAATGGCAGCCAAGGACGTGAAATTCGGCGCCGACGCCCGCGAGAAGATGCTTCGCGGCATCGACATCCTCGCCGACGCCGTGCAGGTGACGCTGGGCCCCAAGGGCCGCAACGTGGTGATCGACAAGAGCTTCGGCGCTCCGCGCACCACCAAGGACGGCGTGACCGTGGCCAAGGAAATCGAACTGGCCGACAAGTTCGAGAACATGGGCGCCCAGATGGTGCGCGAAGTGGCCTCCAAGACCAATGACATCGCCGGCGACGGCACCACCACCGCCACCGTTCTGGCCCGCGCCATCGTGCGCGAGGGCAGCAAGTCGGTTGCGGCCGGCATGAACCCGATGGACCTGAAGCGCGGCATCGACCAGGCGGTGGAAGCCGTCGTGGCCGACCTCAAGAAGCGCTCCAAGAAGGTCAAGTCGAACGACGAAATCGGCCAGGTCGGCACGATCAGCGCGAACGGCGACAAGGAAGTGGGCGACATGATCGCCAAGGCGATGGCCAAGGTCGGCAACGAAGGTGTCATCACCGTCGAAGAAGCCAAGGGCCTGGTCACCGAGCTGGATGTCGTGGAAGGCATGCAGTTCGACCGCGGCTATATCAGCCCCTACTTCATCACCAACCCGGACAAGATGGTGGCGGAGCTGAACGACGCCCTGATCCTGATCCACGAAAAGAAGCTGACCAGCCTGCAGCCGATGCTGCCGATCCTGGAAGCGGTTGTTCAGTCGGGCCGTCCCCTGCTGATCATCGCCGAGGAAATCGAAGGCGAAGCCCTGGCCACCCTGGTGGTCAACAAGCTGCGCGGCGGCCTGAAGGTCTGCGCCGTCAAGGCGCCGGGCTTCGGTGATCGCCGCAAGGCCATGCTGGAAGACATCGCCACCGTCACCGGCGGCCAGGTCATCAGCGAGGACATCGGCATCAAGCTCGAGAATGTGAAGATCGAGATGCTGGGCAAGGCCAAGAACGTCAAGATCGACAAGGACAACACCACGATCATCGATGGCGCCGGCAAGAAGCCCGACATCCAGTCGCGCGTTGCCCAGATCAAGGCGCAGATCGAGGAAACCACCAGCGATTACGACAAGGAAAAGCTGCAGGAACGCCTGGCCAAGCTGGCCGGCGGCGTTGCGGTGATCCGCGTCGGCGGCGCCACGGAAGTGGAAGTCAAGGAGCGCAAGGACCGCGTCGATGACGCGCTGAACGCCACCAAGGCGGCCGTGGAAGAAGGCATCGTGCCGGGCGGCGGTACCGCCCTGCTGTATGCCGCCAAGGCGCTGAAGGACATGGCCGGTGACAATGAAGACCAGACCCAGGGCATCAACATCGTGCGCCGTGCGATCCAGTATCCGCTGCGCCAGATCGTTGCCAATGCCGGCCAGGAAGCCAGCATCGTTGTCGGCAAGCTGCACGACCAGAAGTCCAACACCTATGGCTACAACGCCCAGACCGGTGAGTATCAGGACTTCATCGAAAACGGCATCGTGGACCCGACCAAGGTGGTTCGCGTGGCGCTTCAGAACGCGGCCTCGGTTGCCGCGCTCCAGATCACCACCGAAGCGATGATCGCCGACCGTCCCGAGAAGAAGGGCCCCGCCGGTGGCGGCATGCCCGGCGGCGGCGGCATGGGCGGCATGGGCGACATGGACTTCTAAGTCATGTCGGTCAGATCACCTGACTAAAAATCAGAAGGGCCCGGCGAGCAATCGCCGGGCCTTTTTGTTATTGAAACTTATGAGAAAAAGAAGTGTCGCAGGTATTTCGCGAATACAAGCCCTTTAGAAATTATCTCCAGCAGTTCGACTTGATGTCGAGCTTAGAAGCTATTTGGCAGTACTCCGTACACATATCGGAAGACATGCCCCTCTCCACCATTCAAGATCATTGATGAGACCCCTTATTTAATAAGGGGTCAGACCTTGCACGGAGTCGATTGGATCGTCTCGGATGCGACCGCCCATCTTTTCATTGAAACCAAGGCCAAGCGCCTGACCGTCAATGCAAGAACCCTTTCCGACACGACGGCACTGGATAAGGATTTAATCGCCATGGCAAAAGCTATCGCTCAGCATTACCGAAATATAAGTGACGCGACGAATGGCAGAACACATTGGGCAAGCGACGATTTGCCGATCTACCCGATTATACTTACGTTAGAGGATTGGTTTCTGTTTAGCCCAAGAATTGCTGAAATGCTTAGCGGGCATGTGTTGCATTTCTTGGCTGAAGCCAATATCGGCGCGGATGTTTTAGAAAAAATGCCTTACACGATCGCATCTGCGCAAGATTTTGAAACTGCGATCCAAATTATTGCTCAAGTAGGCATTGAAAAAGTTATGGGCGTAAAGACCGAGGCCGACCGACGCATGTGGTCGCTGTCGGCTGTTATTTCGGACCGCTTTAATGACCAACTACGGAATGTCAGTAGGCAGATTTTCGGTGACGCATTAAAAGATTTCATTTCTGATGTGAAACAGAAGATTCAGCCCCATTTACAATAAACCCGTTGAGGCAAAAGGGCCTATGCGATTGATCAGGCAAGTGTAATCCATCAAGCAGTCTATGTTGTCCCCAGCCCCACAGCTGATTAGAGTGGGTCAATGTCGAAGCAGTCCGCCGCCACATCGCGAAAGTTCCTCGGGCTCCTGATCGCACTGGGCGCCCTGACATTCGCATTTGACCCGACCTCCGCCACGGCGGCGGCGAAGAAGCATCACGGCCATGCGGCGCACAAGAGTTCCGCCCATAAGCAGGCAGCGGGCAAGGCGTCCCGGCACCGGGTCGCAAGTGCCAGACCCGCCCAGCAGGCGGTGATCACCACCAAGGCCCATACCGAGGCGCCCGACTTCGACTTCCAGCCCCGCATCGAGGACGCCCAGGCGCTGGCCGCCAAGCAGCCGGTGCTGCCCGGCGACATGGTGGTGAGCGGAAGCAGCCTGACCAGCTTCAACTGGGTGCTGGTGGTGGGCGAGAAGACCGGCCCGCTGACCGTGATCCGCATGGACGAACAGGGCCGCAACGACCAGCGCTTCATCGTCACCTGGCCGGTCAACAATTACCTCAACACCAAGTTCACGGTGGCGGATGCGGCCCATCCCGCCGGCGGGCTGATCGTCTTTGCCCAGCGCCGCCCGGTGCGCGGCAGGTCCGGGTTCGAGGAAGCGGTCTACACCGCCTATTCCCCCGATCTCGATACCCAGAAGATGCGCGATGCCGGGATGGATTACCTGCGCACCCTGGAACACCTGGCCTATAACCGGGTCAACGACCATGACGTGCGCAGCCGCGTCGCCCCGGCCAAGACCGTGGCCGAGGAGATCCCGCGCGACATGGTGCTGCGCCTGATGATCACCGAGCATGTCGATCCGGCGCACATGAAGTTCGTCGGCATCGAGCAATGCGTGCACGAGGTGCTGATCACCATCGCCGCCAACCAGGACAAGTCTTACGCCTATGCCCGCTCCAGCGCCGGCGCGCTGGGCCTGCCCCAGTTCATGGAATCCAGCTACCAGATGGTGCGCGACAATTACCCGGCCGCCCGGCTGGAGCCGGACTTCAACACCGGCATGACCAACCTGCACAATGCGGTGCTGGCCTCGCTGCTGCTGCTGGACCTGGAGCTGACCGAGCTGCCCCAGACCGCGCTGAAGCGGGTGAAGGATTCCAGCACGGTGTTCGCCGCCTATCTGGCCGCCGGGTACAACCGCAACCCGGTGCATGTGGTGAAGACCTACCTGAAGACCAACAGCATGACCGGCGGGCGGGCCCCGTTCGAGAACAAGATGTATGTCCGCATCCAGGCCTGGATCGGCGACTTCCTTACCCGCGAATACAGCAAGTCGTAATGCCGCGCCTGAAATGTCTGTTTTCCTGCTATGAAGGCGCAGGGATTCGAAGGCTTCCAGCACATGAGCACCAAGGCGCCGCGCGCGGGTTTCACGCGCTACCAGGTGTTTGTCGTCGCGGCCCTGGCCTTTTTGCAATTCACCCTGATCCTGGACTTCATGATCATCTCGCCGCTGGGGGCGATGATGATGCCGGACCTGCACATCACGCCGCAGCAGTTCGGGCTGGCGGTGAGTTCCTATGCCTTCGCCGCCGGGCTGTCGGGCATCGTGTCGGCGGGCTTTGCCGACCGCTTCGACCGCAAGCGGCTGCTGCTGTTCTTCTATGCCGGCTTCATGCTGGGCACATTGCTGTGCGCCCTGGCCACCACCTATCCCATGCTGCTGATGGCGCGCATCGTCACCGGGCTGTTCGGCGGGGTGATCGGATCGGTCGTGCTGGCCATCGCCACCGACCTGTTCGACTTCCAGATGCGCGGCCGGGTGATGGGCTATATCCAGACCGCATTCTCGGCCAGCCAGGTGCTGGGCCTGCCCGCCGGGCTGTTCTTCGCCAACCATTGGAGCTGGCATGCGCCGTTCCTGGCGATCATCGCGGTGGCCGTGCCGGCGGGGCTGGTGATCGCGTTCGGCATGAAGCCGGTGAACGCGCACCTGGGTTTGAAGCAGGAACGCAGCCCTTTCATGCACCTGGCACATACCGTGAGCGACCGCCGTTACTGGCTGGCCTTCCTGCTGACCATGCTGCTGCCCACCGGCGGCTATATGCTGATGCCGTTCGGCACCGCCTTCATGGTCAATGACATCGGGCTGGCGTTGACGGTGCTGCCCACCATCTATTTGATTACCGGCCTTGCCATGGTCTTCATCGGCCCGCTGGTCGGCAAGGCCGCCGACCGCTTCGGCAAGTTCAACACCTTCCTGTTCGGCAGCATCGTCACCGTCATCATGGTGGCGATCTGGACCAGCCTGGGCCATGAGCCGCTGTGGGTGGTGATCGCGGTCAATGTGCTGCTGTTCGCGGGCATCTTCTCGCGCATGATCCCGGCCCAGGCGCTGGTGTCGGCCATTCCCGAAGTGACCAAGCGCGGCGCCTTCAACGCCATCAGCGCCTCGCTGCAGCAGCTGGCGGGCGGGGTGTCGGCGGCGGTGGCGGGCGCGGTGATCGTGCAGGCGTCGGACGGCACCATCCTGCACTTCAACTGGCTGGGCTATATCGTGATGTGCACCACCCTTTTGTCGCTGGCGCTGATGTATTTCGTGCATAAGCAGGTGCCGGAGCCGGCTTCGCGCTAGAGCGAAATCTGGCTGCGCAGGGCGATGGCGTTGGCGGAAATGTCATTGGCCGGCGCGCCCGCTTGGCTGACCGCGATATTGCTGTAGTCCAGCGCGAACCTGATGCCGGTGACGGGAATCCAGTTCATGCCGACGGTCCAGATATTCTGGTTGCCGCCGGCGACGCCGCCCGCCAGCAGCGGCTGGAATTCCAGGTCGAGATTGCTGAAGCGCGCTTTCAACTCCAGTGCACCCCAGCCGCCCGGCGTGCCCAAGGGATGGTCGGGCTTCAGGCCCCGGAAAATCGCGACCGAGGGATCATAGTCATGGCTTTCCCCGGTCAGCGACCAGGTGGCAAACGCGTACCAGCCGCTGAAGTCGGGACCCGGAAGCGCCAGGCGGCGCGCGATGGCATAATGGAAATAGCCGCCCTGGACATGCCAGGGCCCATCGTTCAGCGCCGTCTCCAGGCCCCATTGGGTGACGCCGCGCGCGTCCACCGGGCCGGTATCCACCGTCTTGCTGCCGTCCACCGTCAGCTCGGCTTCGCTGGACAGGCTGAAGCTGTTGGCGTTGGAATTGGGCGCCGTATCGGCAACCTTGAAGACGCGGGTGAAATCGGCATCCAGCACCCACTGCACATTGCCCGTATCCAGCGCCAGCCAGGTGGCGCGGGCGACGAGCGCCTGCTGGGCATCGAAGGTGGCGGCGTCAATGGTGCGCTTGCCGGTCAGGCTGGCCGAGACCAGGTAACGGTCGCCTTGCGCAAAGATGCTGGCGCCCTCGCGGCCGGGCGCGCCGGCGATGCCGCCGGCGACGTCAGCGGAGGCGGCGCGCTCCAGGAAGACAAGCTCGGCGCCGCTGGTGGAATCATCAAGCCCGCCCGGCGGCGCGAAGGCGCCGATGCGAAAGCCGAACGGCTTGAGGCCGTCATATTCGACATAGCCGATATAGACGAAGCCGCGCTTTTCGACGCCCCGGCCGCCAAAGTCATAGGTGAAATTGTAGGACCAGTCGCGCCAGGCGGTGCCGAAAAAGCCGAACTGGGCGCGGCGGAAATTGGTGCCGCTGTTCAGGTCGACACCCGGCGGGTTCTTGCCTTGCGCGAAATAGCCGGTGTCGAACTGGACCAGGCTTCGGAGCGACAGGGTGAAGTCGCCGTCGGCGGAGGCAAAGCTCAAGCGGCCATTTTGCGTATCGACCCGGGGCCGGGCGGCGAGGCGCTTTTCAATGTCGGCATGCTGGGCGGCGGCGCTGCGCCGCAGATCGGCCAGCGCGGCATCGTCCGGCTTGTGCCGGATCTGGGCCAATTGCTGCTGCACATCGCGCAACTGCTGTTCCAGCCGGTCAAGGCGGGGGTTTTGCGCTGTCTGGGCAAAGGATGGGGTGGCGAGCCACGTCGCCGCCATCACAAGCAAGATGCCATTCTTCAAATGCACGAAGCCCCCCGGATCCCTCTTTAATCTTGAACAGGATGGCGCGGAAGGGGCTGCCGGGCTTGGCTTGCTCTAGCACCTTGTGCGGCCGGCAAAAGCCATGCTTCATGCCGGTTATTGTCTGATCCATAGAACGCGATGACCATTCCCGACGACATTTATACCGAGCCCGAGAACTCGCCCGACACCCTGGCCAATCTGGGGCCGCTGCGGCGCCTGGCCGGGACCTGGGAATCGGACAAGGGCGTGGACATCAATCCCAAGGCCGATGGCCCCGAGCGGCGCGTGTACCGCGAGCGCATCGTGATGGAGCCGATCGACGCCCAGGCCAACGGGCCCCAGCTGCTGTATGGCCTGCGCTATCACCTCCATATCAACACGCAAGAGGAAGCCATCACCTTTCACGACCAGGTGGGCTATTGGCTGTACGAACCGGCCACCGGGCTGATCATGCAGTCGCTGGCAATTCCCCGTGGCCAGGTGGCGCTGGCCGGCGGCAAGGCGGACGGCGATACCATCACCGTGGAAGCCCGGCGCGGCGATACAAGCTATGGCATCGCCTCGACCGGGTTCCTGGAGGAGGCGTTCCGCACCGACTATTACCGCCTGGACATCACGTTCCATGGCGATGACAGCTGGAGTTACGTGTCGCGCACCGATTTGGCGATCAAGGGCAAGACGCCGGCCTTTGAGCACCGCGACACCAACACCTTGCGCCGCGTCGCGGGCCCGGTGCCCAATCCGCTGGCAAAGCTGGCGGATCGCTGAGTCGTCACGACTTGGCCCCAATTAAAAACGGAACATCCGGGCCGCGGCGTCGTTTATTGAGCAACGGGCTTGTGCAATTTACGGAGAGTTCCATGCTGAAATCGTCTTTGGCCGTCCTGGGCGCCGTCCTGCTGGTGAGCGCCGCCACCGCCTTTCCCGCACGTGCCGATGTCCACCAGATCGGGTCGGTGAATGTGGCGGCGGACCATTACACCGATGTCAGCTGGGAGCATTTCGAGGGGCCGGTGGAACGGCTGCAGTTCGTGGCCTCGGGCGACACGGTGGATTGCGCCCATATCAGCGTGACCTATCGCGACGGCACCACCCACACCGTCTTCTCCGGCGTCCTGCCCAAGGATTCCATCGAGACCGTGACCTTTCCCGAAGGCGACAGCCGCATGCGGCATGTCGATTTCGCCTGCAAGGCGCAGAGCGTTGATGGCGCGCGTATCGCCTTGTCCGCCGTGTCGGAAGGATGGGACGATCATCAGTGGGCGCGTGAGCCGCACGTGACGACTTATGAGTCAGGGGTAGTGATCTCGCGCTAATTCCGTTTAAAACGCAAAAAGCCCGGTGATCGCTCACCGGGCTTTTTGTGTCTTGGGCGCTGGGATCACTGGAACTCGTGCAGCCCGTTGAAGAAGGAATCGATCGCGCCCTGGGCGTTGATCGCATTCGAATTGTTGATGGTGTTGGAGTTGTTGCTGGAATTGTCGATATTGTTTTCGTTGCTGTTGCCGTTGTTGTTCTCGTTGCCGTTATTGTTCTGACCGCCGCCATTGTTGCTGCCGCCACCGCCGCACATCGAGCCGCAGCCGCCGCCCATGCCGCCGCTATTGCTGCCCCAGGTGCCGCCCTGGGAATGATCGCTGCCATGGCCCATGCCGTTGAAGATGTTGGTGGTACGGATGTTGATCGACTTGTTGACGCTGATGTTGGTGGAATTGTCGATGTATTTGGAATTGTCGATGTTGGTCTCGGCATTGATGTTGGTCGAACGGTCGATATTGGTGGTGACGTTGACCGGGCTATAGACGGTCAGCTTCTTGTTGACGTTGATGTTGGTGGCGCGGTTGATGTTGTTGGTGATGCTGTTGTTGCCGTAGACGTTCAGCTTCTGGGCGCTGCCGAAATTCTTGGAGTTCAGCGCGCCCAGCCTGTTGGAAATGTTTCCGACGTTGACGCTGTGCATGCCCGACATCCCGGCCATGCCGCCGGCCTGGGCCGCGACGATGGTCGTCATCAATCCGGCGCCGGTGAAGACGCAGGCAAGCAGGCTCTTTCGCGTGAGCATGGGAGCTCCTCGAGTTATAAAATCTCGGGTTCCACGCTTCAGGAACCGTGCCACGGTTTGGGCATGATCCGGCTGGTTAACTGGTTCGGATTGAGACAGGTCGCCGATGGCGGCCCTAATGGCCGCGGCGATTTCGAGACGGTTAGCGAAGATACGGCTCCACTTTGCCCTTGTACTTGACCGTCATGGCGTTGCCGTTGCGGTCCACCGTCTTGCCCACCGCCAGGCGTACCCAGCCCTCGGAGACGCAATATTCTTCGACATTGTTGCGGTCCACGCCGTTGAACCTGATCCCCACGCCGCGCTCCAGGAGCTCGGGATTGTGATGGGGGCTGGCCGGGTTGGTGGACAGGCGGTCGGGCAATGTCTCGGCGGCGGGCTTTTCGCCGGAATTTTCGTCGGTCATGGGAATGTCTTTTTGAAAGGCCCCGTTTCCTAGGCCGGAATGTCGCGGCCCTCAAGCCCCCTTGCGCAACAGGGTTGAAAACGGGACGGTTTGCCCTTCAATTCCGCCCGCCGGTCCCCACATACGGCCCACATACAAACCCGAGGGAAGACATTATGGCCTACGACATTTACGACGCCTCCATTCCGCCGCTGATCCACATGCTGGGCGGGCTCTCCAACGTCCTGTCCAAGGGCGAGGCCCATGGCGGCATCGACCCCAACGAAGCGCGGCTGGCGCCCGACATGCTGCCCCTGAAGGCCCAGGTCTTCATCGCCACCGACATGGCCAAGGGCTGCGGCGCGCGCCTCACCGGGACCGAGCCGCCCAAGTATGAAGACACCGAGACCAGCTTTGCCGAACTGAAGGCGCGCGTGGCCAAGACCATCGCGTTCCTCAAGACCCTGGACCGCAAGGCCTTTGCCGGCGCGGAAGACAAGCACATCGTGCTGAAATTCCCCACCAACACCTTCGAGTTCAGCGGCGCCGACTATCTGGGCAAGTTCGTGCTGCCCAACGTCTATTTCCACTGCACCACCGCCTACGGCATTCTGCGCAATGCCGGCGTCACCCTGAGCAAGGGCGACTATCTGAGCGGCGAGAAGTAAGAGAAAGGGCCCGGCGAAGCACCGGGCCCTTTCTTTTCAAACGAAAAACTTAGTTGCGATAGGGATCGTTGGGGCGGCGATCCTCGCGGTTCGGCACGCCGTCATTGTCCCGGTCGCGGTCATAGCGGTTGGGCACCCCGTCACGGTCGCGGTCGCCATAGCCACGCTCGTAATAGCCGTAGCGGTCTCCATGGTCGTAATAGCGCGGCGCGCAGGCCGAGATCGCCAGGGCGGTCAGGCCAATGGCGATAAATGCTGTTTTTCTCATGGCAATCTCCAAATTGTGACCCTCTGGAACTCATAACGTTCAGCGGGGCTCTTTGGATGCTGCGGCCGGCCAGCAAGAAAGATGGGAACCGGGTGGCGGTTTGGCCGTTTCTGCGGCCTCACGCAAAAAGGCCCGGCTTGCGCCGGGCCTTCTTTGATCCCTGCAACCGGTATCAGCGCACTTGCTGGCGGTTGGCGTCGTACTGGACCGGCTTGGACTGTGCCTGACGGTCGGCCCTGTCGAACTTGCCCAGGGTGCAGATCTGCATGGACTGCAGCACCTGGAAGCTCTGCTCATTCTCGCAGACCTTGTTGTCGCCGCTGTGCAGCTGCCAGGCGAACCCGTAGAATTTCAGGTCCGGGCAGTTGCC
>CANCMM010000022.1:0-11812 GCA_947379335.1 Alphaproteobacteria bacterium
TGTCTCGGACGCGCCCGGCACCACCCGCGATGTGGTGGAGGCGCGGCTCGATCTGGGCGGCTATCTGCTGCAGGTGGCCGACACGGCGGGGGTCCGCCAGACCGCAGAGCCCATCGAAGCCGAAGGCGTGCGTCGGGCGCTGTCTCATGCGGCCGGCGGCATGACCTTGCTGTTGCTGGATGGCAGCCTTGCCGATCCGCGCGCCGGCCTGCCCGCCGATCTGCCGCCGCCGGACCTGGTGGTGTGGAACAAATCTGACTTATTTGATCAAGAGAGGGGCGGCGCGCGGGAGGGGATTTCCATCTCCCTGAAGACCGGCGCGGGACTTTCCATGCTGCAAGAATTGCTGCAGCAAAGGGTGCAGCAAAAGCTGGAAAACCGCGGCGATTCTCCGCTGCTAACCCGGCCGCGCCATCGCCACGCCTTGAACGAAGCGCTCGCACATTTGCTGCACGGGCTGGATGCGCCGCGCGAGTCACCGGAGCTGTTGGCAGAAGACCTGCGCCTGGCGATGCGCGCCATCGGCCGCATCACTGGACGCGTGGATGTGGAAGAGCTGCTGGATTTCGTGTTTCGTGATTTCTGCATCGGCAAGTAGAGGCGTGGCGTGATCAAGAAGCTTGGAATTGCAGGATTGGTTTTGCTTGGTGCGACTGCGGCCAGTGCCGACCCGCGCGACGAGGCACTGTCGGCGATGCTGCGATGCTCGGGCACCGGCGACAAGGCGCAGCGACTGGCCTGTTACGATTCCGCCGTGGTGCGTGTGCCTGGCGCGTTGAACCCGCCCACATCGCAAGCCAGTGCCGCGCCGCCGCTGATTGCCGCCGCGCCTGCGCCCGTACGGCGGGTGCGCAAAGGCTTCCTCTCCGGCATCTTCGGCAGCACGCCCACCCGCGCGCCGCAGACAACGGTGGCGCAGTTCGGCATAGAGAGCATCGCCGATGGCGGCCGCCAGGCCGAACCGGGGCCCATCGACGGCGATGCTTTTGACCAGGTCACCGCCCGCCTCGTCAGCTATGACGTGGAGAGCGGCTTCATGAGCGTGATGTTGGATAACGGCCAGATCTGGCGGCAGACCTCGGGCGAGCCGGTCGGCACCCTGCGGGACGCGGCGCCCCGCTACACGGTGACCATCTCGCGCGGCAGCGCCAGCACCTATGTCATGAAGCTCAGCCATTTCGGCCGCCAGCTGACAGTGCGCCGCCTCCGATAACCGCGCCCCTTGTGGATGGATTTGGCGGCGCGTATTGAGCCGCCGATGAAGTACGACGTCATCGTCATCGGCGGAGGACATGCCGGCTGCGAAGCGGCCGCTGCATCGGCGCGCTTCGGCGCCCGCACCCTGCTGCTGACTCACACGCTCGAAACCCTGGGCGAGATGTCGTGCAATCCCGCCATCGGCGGCGTCGGCAAGGGCCATCTGGTGCGCGAGATCGATGCGCTGGATGGCTTGATGGGACGCGTCGCGGATGCGGCGGGAATCCAGTTTCGCCTGCTCAACCGGCGCAAGGGTCCGGCGGTGCGCGGGCCGCGCGCACAAGCTGATCGCAAGCTTTACCGCGCAGCGATGCAATCCATGCTGCGCAACATCGCCAATCTGGAAATTCGCGCGGCGAGCGTGGAAGACCTGATTTTAAAGGGCGGAAACGTCACGGGTGTTTTGACGGCGGACGGTGATGAGATTGCGTGCAGCAAGGTTGTGCTGACCACCGGCACATTTCTCAACGGCCTGATCCATATCGGCGAGACCAAAATTCCCGCCGGCCGGATGAAGATCGCTGACGGTGTCGAAGCGCCGTCGATCGGATTGTCGAAGACGCTCTATGGTTTTGGTTTGCAGATGGGGCGGTTGAAGACCGGCACGCCGCCGCGCCTGGATGGCCGCACCATCGATTGGGCCAGCCTGGAGATGCAGCAGGGCGATGACCCGCCTTTGCCGTTCTCGTTCCTCACCCAAAAGATCACCACGCCCCAGATCGCGTGCGGGATCACCCGCACCACCTTGGCGACCCACGCGGTCATCCGCGCCAACCTGCATCGTTCGCCGATGTATTCGGGCCAGATCGCCTCGACCGGCCCGCGCTATTGCCCCTCCATCGAGGACAAGGTCAACCGCTTCGCCGATCGCGAGTCGCACCATATTTTCCTTGAGCCAGAAGGACTTAGCGACGATCTGATATATCCCAACGGCATTTCGACCTCCCTGCCCCAGGATGTCCAGCTGGCCTTGCTGGCCACCATTCCGGGGCTGGAAAAAGCTGTGGTCCAGCGCCCCGGCTATGCCATCGAATATGACTATGTCGACCCGCGTGAGCTGTCGCCGGCGCTGGAGGTCAAAACCGTGACGGGTCTCTATCTGGCAGGCCAGATAAACGGCACCACCGGGTATGAGGAAGCCGCCGCGCAGGGACTGATGGCCGGCTGGAATGCCGCCCGGGCTGCCAGCGGGGCCGAAGCCGTCATTCTGGATCGCGCTCAGGCTTATATCGGGGTGATGCTGGACGATCTGGTGACCAAGGGCGTGTCCGAGCCCTATCGCATGTTCACCAGCCGGGCCGAATACCGCCTGACCCTGCGTTCCGACAATGCCGATCAGCGCCTGACCCGGCTGGGCCAGAATGGCGGGATTGTGGGTTCCGAGCGGGCCAAAGCCTTTGCCGTCAAGCTGGAGCGGCTGGATGTTTCACGTGAAACAATGAGTTCCTTGACCCTGACCCCTAACGAAGCTGCCAAGCATGGGCTGACTGTCCGCCTCGACGGGGTTCGCCGGACCGCCCTGGACCTGTTGAGCCTAACGGACTTCCCGTCCTTGACCCGGATCTGGCCCCAGTTGGCGGATTTGGCGCCTCAAATCGTCGAGCAACTGGAAATCGACGCCCAATATGCCGGATATCTGGATCGCCAGGATGCCGACATCGTCGCCTTCCGCCGGGATGAGGGCCGCGCCCTGCCCGCCTGTCTGGATTATGGCGCCGTGGTTGGGCTCTCCAATGAAGTGCGCCAGAAGCTGGAAGCCATACGCCCGGCTACTCTGGGCCAGGCTTCCCGTATCGAAGGCGTCACGGCCGCGGCCCTGACCTTGGTTCTGGCCCACGTGAAGGGCCTGAAAGGCCGAAATGCCGTTCGGGCCTGACGAATTCGCCTCACAGACGGGTGTTTCACGTGAAACATTGGCCCGGCTGAAGGGCTATGCCGACATGCTGGCCGACTGGAACGAGCGCCATAACCTGGTGGCCCGCAGCACCCTGCCCGACCTGTGGCAACGCCATTTCTGGGATAGTGCCCAGTTGGCTCCTCTCATCCCCCAAACCGCAAAGACCCTCGCCGATCTGGGCTCGGGCGCCGGGTTTCCGGGCTTGGTGCTGGCCGTCCTGCGGCCTGACTTGGCGGTGACCCTGCACGAGGCTACCACCAAGAAATGCGCATTCCTGCACGCCGCCGCAGAGCGCATGGCTCTGCACGTCACAATCGAAAACGCACGAATGGAGGATCTGACCCCGCGGCCCTTCGATGTGGTGACGGCTAGGGCCTGCGCCCCCCTGCCCCAGCTGCTGGAATATGCCCACAGGTTCATGAGTCCGAACAGTGTTTGCCTGTTCCTTAAAGGACAAAATGTGGGGTCCGAATTGACGGAAGCCGCTAAATATTGGAACATAAAGGTCTCTCAAGTCCCAAGCCAGACCGATCCTTCGGGTGCTATAGTGACCGTGAGAGAGCTGGGCCCCCGTCATGTCACTTCCCAAAAAACCGCGCGTCCTGGTCGTCGCCAATCAAAAAGGCGGGGTCGGTAAGACCACCACCGCCATCAACCTGGGCACCGCGCTGGCCGCCGTGGGCGAGCCGACCCTGGTGATCGACATCGACCCCCAGGGTAATGCCTCCACCGGGCTGGGCCTGCACCGCCAGGACCGCAAGCTGACCACCTACGAGGTGCTGACCGGCCAGGCCAAGCTGGCCGAGGCCATCGTGCCCACTCGCATCCCCGGCCTGTCGCTGGTGCCGGCGACGGTGGATCTGTCCGGCGCCGAGCTGGAGCTGGCCGGCATGAATCGGCGCAACTTCATCCTGAAGGACGCGCTGGAGGAATATTCCGTACACGGAGAAAATGCCTTCTCCTACATCCTGATCGATTGTCCGCCTTCCCTCACCCTGCTCACCTTGAACGCGATGGCGGCGGCCGATGCGGTGATGGTGCCGCTGCAATGCGAGTTCTTTGCGCTGGAAGGTTTGAGCCAGTTGATGAAGACCATCGAGTTGGTGCGCGAGAAGCTGAACCCCACGCTCGAGATTCAAGGCGTCGTGTTGACCATGTTCGACAAGCGCAACAAGTTGAGCGACCAGGTCGCCGACGACGTGCGCGCCACCCTGGGCGAGAAAGTCTACACCACCGTGATCCCCAGAAACGTGCGTATTTCCGAGGCTCCCAGCCATGGCGTGCCGGCGCTGGTCTATGACCTGCGGTGTCCGGGCAGCCAGGCTTACATCAAGCTGGCGGGTGAACTGATCCAGCGCGAACGGGTCAGGGCCGCGGCATGAATCCTCCCGCACAGGATCGTCCCCGCGGACTTGGGCGCGGGCTCTCGGCGCTGATCGGCGATGAAGTCGCCGCGGTGAAGGGCGAGCACATCGCCCGGAAAGACACCCGCACCTTGCCGGTCGCCTTCCTGCAGCCGGGCAAATACCAGCCGCGCAAGGCGTTCGACGACCAGCCGATGGCGGACCTGGCGGCGTCCATCAAGGAGAAGGGCGTCTTGTCGCCCATCCTGGTGCGGCCCATCGGCGCCGACCGTTATGAGATCGTGGCCGGCGAGCGCCGCTGGCGCGCCGCCCAGATCGCCAAGCTGCATGACGTGCCGGTGGTGGTGCGCGAGCTGCCCGACGACCAGGCGCTGGAAATCGCCATCATCGAGAACGTCCAACGCGCCGACCTGAATGCGCTGGAGGAGGGGGCCGCCTATCAGGAGCTGGTCGCCAAGTTCGGCCGCACCCAGGAAGAGGTCGCCCAGCAGGTGGGCAAGAGCCGCTCCCATGTCGCCAACACCATCCGCCTGTTGCAGCTGCCCGAGCAGGTGAAGGCCTGGGTGCGGGAGGGCAAGCTGACGGCCGGCCACGCCCGAACACTGTTAGGTACCGCCGATCCGGAAGCTCGGGCACGCGAATTGATCGCCGGCGAGATGACCGTGCGCCAAGCCGAACAGCGTTCGGTAAAGAAGAAAAAGCCCGGTGGAAAACCTGCGCAGGACCCGAACATCAAGGACCTGGAAGTCAGTATTTCCAATCGCTTGGGGCTGAAGGTTCAGATTGTCCACAAAGGGGATAAAGGTGGGGATATGAAGATCACCTACAAATCCCTGGAACAGCTGGACGAGCTGACACGCCGGTTGAGCAAGTCCTGACAACCACCTCAACTCGTTGATCTGAATCGCTATTTGGTGCGTCGCAGCGCTTCGGCCACATCGATGCGCCCGTCATACAGCGCCCGTCCCACTACCACACCCTCGATGTTCGGCTCCTTGGCCGCCAGCAGGGCGTCGATATCGGCGATGGACCCGACCCCGCCCGAGGCGATGACCGGGATGGACAGGGCCCGGGCCAGCGCCGCGGTGGCCGTGACATTGACCCCCTTCAGCAGCCCGTCCCCGTCAATGTCGGTGAACAGGATGGCGGCGACTCCGGCATCCTCGAAGCGCTTGCCCAAATCGATGGGGGTCAGTTCGCTGACCGTGGCCCAGCCCTGGGTGGCGATCTTGCCGCCCTTGGCGTCAGCCCCGACCACGATCTGGCCGGGGAAGGCACGGGCGGCGTCCTTCACAAATTGCGGGTCGGTCAGGGCGGCCGTGCCCAGAATGACCCGGGTGATACCGGCCGCCAGCCAGCCCTCGACCGCCGCCATGTCCCGGATGCCGCCGCCCAGCTGGACGGGGCAGGGGGTGGCGGCGCGGATGGACTTGATGGCCTCGACATTGGCGCTGTGGCCAGCAAAGGCGCCGTTCAGGTCGACGCAATGCAGCCACTGGAAGCCCTGGTCCGCGAACGCCTTGGCCTGGGCACCGGGATCGGTGTTGAACACGGTGGCGTCTTCCATCACGCCCTTTTTCAGGCGGACGCAGACACCGTCCTTCAGGTCGATGGCCGGGAAGATAATCATGGGCGCCAGCGCAAAAAGTTTTCCAGCAGCTTGATGCCGGCGGCCTGGCTCTTTTCCGGATGGAACTGGGTGCCGGCGATATTCTCGTTGCCCACCATGGCGGTCAGCGCCCCGCCATAATCGGTGGTGGCAAGCAGGTCGTCGGGCAGGACCGGTTTGAGCTGAAAACTATGGACGAAATAGGCATGGCTGCCGGCAGGAATGCCTTCCAGCAGCGCGTGCGCCTGTTCGATCTTCAGCTCGTTCCAGCCCATGTGCGGGATCTTCAAATTGGAATCGTCGGGGGTGATTTTCACGACTTCGCCCGCGATCCAGCCCAGGCCGGCATGGCGGCCGAACTCGACACCGACGGTGGCCAGCAGCTGCATGCCGACACAGATGCCCAGGAAGGGGGCGCCCTGCTTCAGCACTTTTTCGCGCAGGACATCGACCATGCCGGGCACCGAGGACAGGCCCTTCATGCAATCGGCAAAGGCGCCCACGCCGGGCAAAACGATGCGCTCGGCCGTCAGGACCACTTCGGGATCAGCGGTGGTGACGATATCGGACTTGCCGTTCGCCGCACGCGCCAACGCCTTCGCCGCGCTGGCGAGGTTGCCGGAGCCATAGTCAATCAGGGCCACTGTGGACATGGGGCGGTCGTATAAAGGCTGGAAACGGATTTGTCGAAACCGGGCGGGGCAGGGCAGTCCGGCCCAGAACGCAGGCCTAATTGATTAGGCGGTCTTCTTCGGCCCCGCGCCCTCTGTTATCGCGGCGATCCGGGTAAAGTCTTTGGCCAAGTAATGCCGATAGCGCTCTTTTGTGTATTCGATCCGCTCGCCGGTTTCGGCGGACTTCTTGATTCCGTTAAACCAAATAGTGCGCTTCCCCGCATTCTTACCGTTTTTGTTCTGAGCAGCCTGCGAAATAAATTCGTCAGAAGTCATTATCCAAAAAGCGGACATTCTCTCTGAGTAAAAAACAAACCAGTAATTTTCTCTGATTTCGTGAGGAATAGCTGCGAAAAGCCCTGCGTCGCCGAACTTCACGTCGTTGGACCGCGCTTTAATCTGAACCTGCGCTATAGACCCATCTTTACGCTTGATGATTGCATCTACCGCATGGTCGTCCACTAACGGAACCTAGACATCCATTCCCTCTTTGAGCATCAGGCCGATGACCCAAAACTCGATGCGTTTACCGAAGCCTGCAGAATGCCGATATGTCTGTGCCATCAAATTCTCCAAACTAAAATTGGCGAATCCATAAAGCTAAAGACGCTCTAATTATCGTCCATCTTGAGCGCGGCGATGAAGGCTTCCTGCGGGATTTCCACCTTGCCGAATTGGCGCATCTTCTTCTTGCCCTCTTTTTGCTTGTCGAGGAGCTTGCGCTTGCGGCTGATGTCGCCGCCATAGCATTTCGCCGTCACGTCCTTGCGCAGGGCGCTCAGGGTTTCGCGCGCGATCACCTTGCCGCCGATGGCGGCCTGGATCGGGATCTTGAACATGTGGCGCGGGATCAGGTCCTTCAGCTTTTCGCACATCGCCCGGCCGCGGCCTTCGGCGCGCTGGCGGTTGACGATCATGCTCAGCGCATCCACCGGGTCGTCATTGACCAGAATGGACATCTTCACCAGGTCGCCTTCTTCGTATTTTTCGATGTGATAATCGAAGCTGGCATAGCCGCGCGACACGCTTTTAAGCCTGTCATAGAAGTCGAAAACCACTTCGTTCAGCGGCAGCATGTAGATCACCATGGCGCGGTTGCCGGCGTAAGTGAGCTCAACCTGGCGGCCGCGGCGGTCCTCGCACAGCTTCAGTACGCTGCCCAGATATTCATCGGGCACCAGCACCGTCGCCTTGATCCAGGGTTCTTCGATGTGATCGATATAGGTGACATCGGGCATGTCGGCCGGATTGTGCAGCTCCTTCATGGAGCCGTCATTCATGTAGATGTTGTAGATCACGCTGGGCGCGGTGGTGATCAGGTCGAGATTGAACTCGCGCTCCAGCCGCTCGCGCACGATTTCCAGATGTAGCAGGCCTAAGAAACCGCAGCGGAAGCCAAAGCCCAGCGCCGCGCTGGATTCGGTTTCATATGTAAAGCTGGCATCGTTGAGATGCAGCCGGCCCAGCGCCTCGCGCAAGTCTTCGAACAACGCTGCATCCACCGGGAACAAGCCGCAGAACACCACCTGCTGCGCCGACTTGAAGCCGGGCAGGGCCTGGGCAGTGCCCTTGCGCTCGTCGGTGATGGTGTCGCCGACTTTCGTATCGGCGACCTGCTTGATCTGGGCGGTGATGTAGCCGACTTCGCCGGGACCGAGTTTTTCGACGCCGACCTTCTTGGGCTTGAACACACCGATCTGTTCGACCTGATAGACGGCATCGGCCGCCATCATGCGGATCTTCTGGCCCTTCTTGATCTCGCCATCGATCACCCGCACCAGCACCACCACGCCCAGATAGGCGTCGTAATAGGAATCGATCAGCAGCGCCTTCAGCGGCGCGTTGAGTTCGCCCTTGGGCGGGGGCAGGCGCTTGACCACCGCTTCCAGCACCAGATCGATGCCGATGCCGGTCTTGGCGGAAATCGCAATGGCTTCGGAGGCATCGATACCGATCACATCCTCGATCTGGCTTTTGACGCGCTCGGGCTCCGCGGCGGGCAAATCGATCTTGTTGAGCACCGGCACGATGTCCAGGCCCGCATCGATCGCCTGATAGACGTTGGCCAGGGTCTGGGCTTCGACGCCCTGGGAGGCGTCCACCACCAGCAGCGCGCCTTCGCAGGCGGCCAGGCAGCGCGAAACCTCATAGCCGAAGTCCACATGGCCCGGCGTGTCCATCAGGTTCAGGACATAGTCCTGGCCGTCCTGCGCCTTGTAATCCAGCCGCACGGTCTGGGCCTTGATGGTGATGCCCCGCTCGCGCTCGATATCCATGGAATCCAGGATCTGGTTGGTCATCTCGCGGCTGGAGACGGTGCCGGTGAACTGGATCAGCCGGTCGGCCAGGGTGGATTTGCCATGGTCGATATGGGCGACGATGGAAAAGTTGCGGATTTTGGACAGGTCGGTCATTTGCGGGGGGTCTAGCAGATGCCCGCCCCCCATTCCAACGCCTTTTCCGGCTATAACCCGCCCATGCTGCATTACCTCTATCTCGACTATGGAGGCCTGCCGAAATACCGGCGGGAGCTGAAATACAGCCTGATTTCGCTCCGTCAGGCGCTGGTGGGCACTCCGGATGCCAGGATCGCGGTCTACACCGACGCGCCGGGGGTATACGCCAACTGGCCGGTGGAGGTGGTGGACATCGCCGGCAGGGTCGACGCCTGGTCCAAGGGCGGGCTTTACCATCACCGCATCAAGCCGGCCGTGGTGCTGGATGCGCTGGGACGGTTCGCGGGGCCGGTCTGTTTTGTGGACAGCGACTCCATCGTCCAGCCGGGTTTCCATGCCGACGTCTCGGCCAAGCTGGCGCCGGAGGAGGTCTGGTCGGTGACCAAGACGGCGGTGGTGATGAACCGCTTTGAACTGCGCAACCCCTTTCCTGCCCTTAAGGGCTTTCGCACCCGGCTGCCGCATCTGGGCGCCTATCGCTACGATCTGGAAAATAGCTGGATGTTCAATTCCGGCCTGATTGGGGTGACGCCGGCGCATGTGCCGCTGCTGGAAGACACCCTGGCCTTTATCGACGCGCTGATCGGCCGGGCGCGGAAATTCCCCACCCTGGAGCAGTTCGCCCTCAGCGAAGTGGTGCGGCTGAACCAGATTCCGGTGTCCGAAGTGCGCGATACATTTGTGCATTACTGGCAAGGACGGCGGCGCATCTATATGGCGCACCGGATCGAAAAGGCGCTGTCGCCGGATTGGGACGATCTGACCTCGCCCAAAGAGTGGGACGAGATGAATTATTGGGCGGTGCGCGCCTACAATTACTGGTATGGCGTGCGGCACATGTTTGACGGATGGCGCAGCAGATGAAGCCGCAGAAGAACGAAGTCGGCGATTTGTGGCCGGGCCAGTCGGTGGCGCTGCTCAAGGCGCTGCACATCCTCACCCATAATGGTGGGCTGAATGCGGATTCGCGCCGCAAGCTGAAACAGGTGCAGCACCTGGCGCAGCTGATCAAGCCGGCAATTGATGCGGCTTTGGCCGAGAAAGACCAGCCGGTGCTGGCCGATCTGGGCGCGGGCAAATCCTATCTGGGCTTCATTCTCTATGACCTGTATTTCGCCAAGGCGGGCCGGGGCCAGGTGGTGGCGGTGGAAGCGCGTGCCGACCTGATCGTAACGGCGAAAAAAATCGCGGCCGAAAGCGGTTTTGACCGCATGGATTTTGTCGAAGGCATGATTGCGGAAAGCGCGCTGGGCGCGGTTGATATCGTTACGGCGCTGCATGCCTGCGACACCGCCACCGACGAAGCCATTTTGTTCGCCCTGAAACACGAAGCCAAGTTCGTCGCGCTGGTGCCCTGTTGCCAGGCGGAAGTGGCGCGCCAGCTGGATGATGCCAAGGGTGCGGTGGAACAGCTGTGGCGGCACGGATTGCATCGCCGCGAATTCGGCGCGCATCTGACCAATGTGCTGCGCGGACTTTACCTGGAAGCGCATGGCTACAAGGTGCGAGTGACCGAGTTCACCGGCTTTGAACACACCCAGAAGAACGAAATGATCTTCGCCGAGCGCCACCAGCGCTCCAATCCACGCGCGCGGACAGAGTTCGACAAGCTGGTGAAAGAGATGGGCGCCAGCCCGAAGTTGCTCAGCTTCTCAGCGTAGCGCCGAGCTTCACCGCGCCGGCGACAATCTTTTGCGCCAAAGCTTCGATCTCGGCCTCGGTCAAAGTGGCGTCCCTGGGCTGGATGCGCACGGCAACCGCCACGGATTTCTTGCCGTCCGGCACGCCCTTGCCTTCATAGACGTCGAACACGGTGACGGTGTCGATCAGGGCGCGGTCGGCCAGCTTCACGGCCTTGACGATCTCGCCGGCGGCCAGCTTGGCGTCCACCACAAAGGCGAAGTCGCGCTCGATGGCCTGGAGCGGCGAGGGCGCGAACAGCGGCTTGGCTTTGCCCTTGGATTTGGCGTCGGGAATGGCGTCGAGGAAGATTTCAAACCCGGCGGCCGGGACTTTCAGGTCGAACGCCGCCAGCACCTTGGGATGCAATTCGCCGAACTGGGCGATGACTTTGGGTCCCATCGCGATCGTGCCGCTGCGGCCGGGATGATACCAGCCGGGCGCGCCCTGGGTGATCGGCGCGGACATCGGCGCGCCGGTAATCGCTTCCAGCGCGGCCAGCAGGTCGGCCTTCACGGTGAACAGGCCGGTTGCGTCTTCGCCCTTTTGCCAATGACGCTCGGCATGGCCGGTGCGAATGGCGGCGGCGACGGTCTTCTGGGCCTCGGGCATGCCGCTGTCGAAGGCGGCGCCGATCTCGAACAGTTGCAGGTTGGCGAAGCCCCGTGCCGCGTTGCGCGCCGCGGCCGCCAGCAAGGACGGCAGGATAGAGGGGCGCAGCGCGTCCAGGTCCGAGGCGATGGGATTGGACAGTTGGCGCGCATCATCACCGCCGCCGAACAACCTGGCCTGATCGCGCGCGATGAAGGAGAAGGTGACGCACTCATTGAAGCCGCGCGACGCAATGCTGCGGCGAGCAGCGCGGGTGCGGCGCT
>CANCMM010000023.1:0-11709 GCA_947379335.1 Alphaproteobacteria bacterium
CAAGGTAGTGCGTCTACCGTTCCGCCACGACCGCACAGTCCAATGGGAAAAATCCCGGTAGGACGGGGGGTTTAGCAAGCGCGCCCGCTCAGGGCAAGTCATTAGCCAGCGCCTCTTAAAGCGCAAATCCTTGCGGTTTCTGGCCCGCCTGGCAGGCCTCCCACATCCGCAAGTAAGCGGCCTCGATGCGCCGGCGGAACAGGTCGGTATCGAACAGCGGGCATTGGCGGGTGAGGCGGCTTTTGACCGCCGCCAGCGCCTGCGGCTGTGTTGCCAGCCGGACGGCCAGCGCTTCGAACTCCTCCTCCGACTGAGTCACCAGCTCCGGCAGGTTCGCCGCCAAAAGCAGGCTGGTGGCGACACGGCCGGGGAAGGTGCTGCCGGTCTGGGTCACAATCGGCACGCCCGCCCATAGCGCATCGCTGCCGGTGGTGTGGGCATTGTAGGGCAGCTGGTCCAGGAACAGGTCGGCCAAGCTCAGCCGCGCCAGGTGCTTTTCCGGCGGCAGATGCTGGGCATAGAGGATGCGCTCCGGCGCCACGCCATGTGCCGTCGCGTGCCGGGCCATGTTCTGGGCCAGCGGCGAAGGGCCCTGCAGCAGCCACAATACGCTGTCCGGAACCTGCTTGAGGATGCGCATCCAAGCGGCGAAGGTTTCGGGCGTCAGCTTGTAGACGTGATTGAAATTGCAGAACACAAAGCCCGTGTCCGGCAATCCGGCTTCGGTGCGCGTGGGAATGGGCGCCATCTGGCGGCCCCGGTCGTCATTGGCCTGATAGCAGCCGGGCAGGGTCACCACCGCTTCCTCATAGAAGCGCTCTTCGCCTTCCGGGATCACCACCCGATCCGCGATGATGTAATCCATATAGGGCGCGCCCAGGGTGCCGGGAAAACCCAGATAGTTGACCTGGACCGGCGCGGATCGCTGCGCGAAGACGCCCATGCGGGGCCGGCCGAACCAGCCATTGAGATTGACCAGTATGTCGACGCCGGCGTCCCGGATTTTCTGCGCCGCCTCGCTGTCGCTGAGGCCGCCGATATCGATCCATTCGTCAAAGGCGCTTTTCAGCCGCCGGCTCATGGCATCGGTGTCGGCACTGCCATTGTCCACGGCGATGACGTCGAACGTCTCGCGGTCATGGCGCTCATAGAGTCCGGCCATCAGGATGGCAGTGGCCTGTTCGCGGAATTCGCCGGAGAGATATGCGAGGCGAATCTTGCCGCCGGCCTTGCGCGCGAAGGCGGGCGCCGCATCGGGCGCCGGCGGATGCATGGCGGCGGCGACAATGCGTGCACAGGCCGGGCTGTCGGCGGGGCTTTCCGACAGCGCCTGGAACATGAAGGGCCGCGCCACGGGCGCGCCGGCGCGGACCCCTGCGATCAGGCGCGCTTTCTCTGCCGCAAAATCGGTCCAGTCCGCCACCTCCATTTTCAGGTGCAGCACGCCGCCTGGCAGGAACGGCATGTCCGGCGCCAGCGCCAGGGCCCGCTGCAGATCGGCGCTGGCCCGCGCATAATCCTCGCCGGCTTCCCAGCGCGTATGGCTCCAGCGCGTATAGCCGCGATTGTTCAGCGCTTCGATGTGATTGGGGTTCAGCGCCAGGACCTTGTCGTAGGCCTCCAGCGCTTCAACGGCGCGGCCGCGGTCGCCCAGGATCGCGCCCCGCCGGAACAGCGCCTGGATGTCGCGGGGATTGAAACGCAGCGCCTGTTCGTAGCTGGCCAGCGCTTCTTCAATGCGAAACAGCGATTGCAGCGCGTTGCCGCGGTTGGTCCAGGTGTCGGCATCGGGCGCGATGGCCAGTGCCCGGTCGTAATGGTCCAGCGATTCGGCGAAGCGCCCCATCAGGTTCAGAATATTGCCGGCATTGACCAGGACGCCGGCATGGCGGGGATTGAGCGCCAGCGCCGGCTGCATCATCGCCAGCGCCTCCTCGGGCCGGCCCTGTTGCACCAGAAGAACGCCCAGCATCTGCCGCGCCGCCAGCATGCGCGCGTCCACGCCCAGCACCTGGCGGTAGAGCTGCTCGGCTTCGACCAGCTTTCCACGCTGGTGAAGGACAAGGGCCTGGTTGTAAACGTCCTGCAATCGCTTTCCTTCGCTTGCACCTTGCGGCGTTAGGCTTAAAACTAGCCCATCATGCCGCTTCCCGCCGACATTACCGTGGTGATGACATCGTGCAACCGTCACGATCTGTTGGCGCGCACCCTTGAGAGTTTTCGTGCGCATGAAAGTGAAGGCCGGGTGGCGCGCATCCTGGTGGGCGAGGACGGCGATGCCGATCCCGGCGAGGTTTGCCGCCGGTTCGGCGCGGAATATTTTCGCACCGGTGAGCGGGTGGGCCAGATCAAGCTGATCGACCGTCTCTATTCCATGGTGGACACGCCCTATATTTTCCACCTGGAAGATGACTGGCTGTTCGACCGTTCCGGCTTCATGGAGAAGAGCCGCGCCCTGCTGGAGGCCGACCCCAAAACCCTGCTGGTATGGCTCAGGGCCTGGAACGACACGTTCGAACACCCTGTGGGCTATGCCGCGCCCGACCGCAGCTGGGGCCAGATGGCTTTTGATTTCTGCGGCTTCTGGCACGGTTTCACATTCACCCCTTCGCTGCGGCGGCTCAGCGATTACCGGCTCCTGCCGGGCGGCGGCTTCCAGCATTTGCCGCGCACGATATTCGTGAAGGCCTACAAACCGGCCGCGGCGCTGCGCTTCGAAATAGAAGCGAGTATTTTCTATCGCAATCTGGGCTATCGCGCCCTGATCCTGGATGAAGCCGGTTATGTGCGGCACATCGGGGGCGAGCGGCATGTCAAACATCCCGCGGATGCGGCGAACGACCTGAGCGGCATGCGGCGCAATGGACCATGCCCCTGCGGTTCGGGGATGAAACTGAAACATTGCCACGGCGCCCTGGCCTGAGCCTTGCCTGGCCCCGGACCCTGCCGCACACTGGGGCAAACAAGAATATCGGGGCGGCCCATGCGAAAATTTGTTCTGGCTTTTCTGCTGTTGCCGGCCGCTGCGCTGGCGCAGACCGCAAATCCACTGCCCAAGCCCGATCTGACGGAAATCTGGTCGCCGGTGCCGCCCAAGGTGGAGCCGGGCAGGATGCTGGGCCAGCCGCCGTCCGACGCCATCGCGCTGTTCAACGGCCGCGATCTTTCCGGCTGGGAAGCAGGCAAGGGCGGGCCGGCCGGGTGGGCTGTGGAGAATGGCGAACTGGTCGATGTGCCCAAGGCCGGCGACATCCGCACCCACCAGGTGTTCGGCGACATCCAGTTGCATGTCGAATGGATGGTTCTGGTCCTGCCGCCCGAGCGCAAGGGCCAGGATCGCGGCAACAGCGGCATCTATCTGCAGGGCCTGTATGAGCTGCAGGTGCTGGACAGCTATGACAACCCGACTTACGTCAATGGCGAGGCGGGCGCGATCTACAAGCAGTCGGCGCCGCTGGTGAATGCGCTGAAGGCCGCGCCCAACTGGCAGGCTTATGACGTGGTCTATTACGCACCGCGCTTCTACCAGGACGGCACATTGGCCGAGCCGGCGCGCGTCACCGTTTTCCTGAACGGCGTGCTGGTGCAGAGCAATTTTCCGATCAAGGGCCCGACCGAATATCGCGGCATCCCCCAATACAAGGCGCATGGCGACGGGCCGATTTTGCTCCAGGCGCACAACAATGCCGTGCGCTACCGGAATATCTGGGTGAGAAAACTCTAGCCGGCGTAGTACAGGTTCAGCGGCAGGTCGCTGTTCTGCACCCGGTAGAAGGTCTGCAGCATCATCGCCACGATGCGCCCCGTGCCGGGCGCCAGCCGGTCATGCACCGCCGAGCGGACCACGCCGAACATGCCGGCGGTCTCCGGATCGTTCAGGTTGGGGCACTCAAATCCCATGCTCCAGTCGGCGAAGACGCGGCAGGGGATTTCGCGGTCCAGCAGAATGCGCGGATCGGTGTGGCGGCGGTCCGCCGCGATGCGGGTGTACAGCTCGCGGACCGCGCGCTCGTCACCTTCCAGCATCTGCAGGAAGCCGCCATCGATGTGCAGGAGCAACCCGGTGATTCCGAGCAGCGCGTTGTTGGCGCGCGCGGCGACCAGGATATTGTCCAGCGCGCTGGGGGCGAGTTCGCTGGAAGGATTGCTGACATAAAGAAGCTGGCGCATGCGGCCAGCTTCGGTCTTCTGGATTGAAACAAAGTGAAGGCCGCTAACGCTTTTGCGTTAAGACGGCCTTCGTAATTCCTACCGATTCCTTACCGCGCGGGCGCCGGTGCCGCGGGGGCGGCCGGGGCGGGCGCAGGTGCGGCGGGTTCCGCAGGCGCCGGTGCGGCTTGCGCGGTGGCAGTGCCCTTAACAGGTTCGGGATTTTCGGCTTCCCGGACGGCCTTGTGCTCAGCGCGACGGTCCGCCGCTTCCTTGGCCTGGTCCATGAAGCGGTTCTGGGCAAAGGCAGGCATTGCTGAAACGCTCAGCAACAGCAACGCAATAGTCATGCGCATTTTTTGACGCTCCTCATATGTGGTACCCCCGGTATCTGATGCGAAAAAAACTGCCACGAGTTGTGTGATTCCGCAATCTTGTTTGTATTTTTGCTGCAGTGCAGTTATGGCGTTGCATCATGCCTCTACACATCATCAAGCTATGCGTCGGCTGCGACAGTCTTTCGGAACTCGCGGACTGGCAAAAGAAAAGGCTCAAGGAAAAGCGCGCCAAGGGCCAGAAACCCGAGCTGATTCACGTTACACGGATGACACCCAAGCGGGGGGACGAGGTCCTGGACGGGGGCTCACTCTACTGGGTGATCAAGGGCCAGATCGCCGCCCGCCAGAAATTGCTGGGGTTCCGCGAGGTCAAGAAAAACGGAGTTCCCCATTGCGGCCTGGTCTATGACAAGACCCTGGTACCAGTAGTGGCAAGGCCTCGGCGCGCTTTCCAGGGGTGGCGTTACCTGGAAGCCAAGGACGCGCCGGCCGATCTGGCCAAGACCAAGGGCGCCGAGGATCTGCCCGAAGCCCTGCAGCGGGAACTTGCTTCGCTGGGTTTGCTCTAAGCTTCCCAGATGGGGAATCGCCAATATCTGCTGTGGCCGCTGGCGGCTTGGGCGCTGTTCGCAGGGATCGCGCTGTGGCTGACGCGCGGGGCGATCCAGCTCGACACCGACAGCGCCATGCGCCTGGTCCAGGTGCGCGACCTTCTCCACGGCCAGAGTTGGTTCGACACCGTCCAGCACCGCATGAACACGCCTTACGGCCTCTCGATGCACTGGTCGCGGCTGGTGGACGCGCCGCTGGCGCTGCTGATGCTGGTGTCCGAAACCTTCGCGCTGATCGCCTGGCCGCTGCTGCTGTTCCTGGCCACCTTGCTGCTGCTGGCGCGGATCGCATTCGTGATGGCGGGCCCCCGGGCCATGGCGACGGCAATGGCGCTGGCCCTGTTGTGCAGCGGACTCTATGCCGCGTTCGCGCCGGGCAATATCGACCACCACGGCCTGCAACTGGTGCTGATGCTGGCGGCGCTGCTTTGCGTGATCGAGCGGCAACCTGTTCCGGGCGCGGTGGTGGTGGCGCTGGGCCTGGGCGTGGGACTGGAAAGCCTGCCCTATGCCCTGACCGCCATCGCCTTCTTTGTGTTCGACCAGGCCAAGGCGCGCGCTTTCGGCCTGACTTTGGCGGGCATGGCGCTCCTGCTGCTGGCGGTCACCACCGCGAGCGCCTACCGCTTCATTCCCGCCTGCGACACCTATTCATTGTTCTATGCGGCGCTGCTGGGCACCGGCGGGCTTGGCATTGCGGCGGCCTCCTTCTTGCCGCGACACCGCCTCGCAGCGCTGGGTATCTTGGCGCTGCTGCTGCTGGCGCTGGCGGCGATGCTCAATCCGGCTTGTCTGGCCGGCCCCTATGCGGGGATGGATGCGCGGCTGAAGCTGATCTTCCTGGACCGCATCAACGAGGCGCGGCCGGTCTGGTCCTTCTTTCGGTTGGCCCCCGCGCAAGTGGTGGGCGGCTATCTTTATGCCGCCTTTGCGCTGGCGATCTGCGCCCTGGCGCCACGGGGCCGGGCACGGCTTGCCGTGCTGGTTTTCGCCGCCATGGCGCTGCTGGTCGCCACCCTCCAGTATCGTGGCACCAACTTCGCGCTGCTGTTCGCGTTGCCGGGACTGGCCGCCGCGCTGACGCGGCTGACCGCGCAGCGCAGCATCGTCTGGCTGGCGGCGGCGATCATGCTGGCCAGCGGCGCCACCTTCACGCTTGCGGGCGCAGCAGGCGAAGGCTTCGATAAGGTCAGGCAACGAGCGCTGTTGTTCGGCGCCCAGGAACGATGCGGCAGCCACTTCGCTCTGGACCGGTTGAACGACATGCCCCCGGGGCGGGTCGCCGCTTTTGTGGACCAAGGGCCGGCGGTGCTCGCCTACAGCAAGGACAGCGTTATTGCCGGGCCCTATCACCGCGACGCCGCCGGTATCCTGGACAGCTATGAGATATTCGCCGGCAAGAAGCCCCTCGCGATCCTGAAGAAGCGCGGCATCGATTACCTGGTGGTCTGCCGTAGTGCGCCCGACTGGGATTTCTACCGGTCGCGCGGTGGGCTGGTGTCGCAGCTTGCACAAGGCCGCACGCCATCCTGGCTGAAGCAGGTGAATTGGCTTGAAGCCTTTGAGCTGAGGCCCGTCGCCGAGGTCTATCGCGTCAAGCGATAGCCATATTGTCGATCAGCCGCGTCTTGCCCACCTTGACCGCGGCCAGGATGCGGGCGGGACGTTCCAGCGCCGTGATGTGATCCAGCGTCTCTGCGTCGCGGATGGCGACGTAATCCACATGCGCAAATCCCGCTTTCCACAGCGCCTCGATGGCGGCGGCTTCCGCCGCCCGGAGGTCGCCGCCGCTGCGTGCCGCCGCGATGGCGTCTTTCAGGATCACGTTCAGGCTGGCGGCGATCCTGCGTTCATCCGCGCTGAGATAGGCGTTGCGCGATGACAAGGCCAAACCGTCGGCCTCGCGCAAGGTGGGCGCGCCGATGATCCGGATCGGCAGGCCCAGGTCGCGCACCAGCCGCCTGATCACCAGAAGCTGCTGGTAGTCCTTTTCCCCGAACACCGCGATGTCGGGCAGGGCGGCGATCAACAGCCTGGCTACCACCGTGGCGACACCGGCAAAGAAGTGCGGGCGGAAATCACTCTCCAATCCTGTGCTGGGTCCGCCCACTGTGACGGTGGTGGCGAAGCCTTCCGGATACATCTCCTGCGCCCTGGGCGTGAAGATGATCGCCGCGGTGTCGCCCAGCTTTTTCAGGTCGGCGTCCAGGGTGCGGGGATAGGCCTCGAAATCTTCGCCCGGGGCAAACTGGGTGGGATTGACGAAGATGCTGACCACGACATGGTCCGCATGTTTTTTGGCCTCCGTCACCAGCGAGACATGGCCGTCATGCAGCGCTCCCATCGTGGGCACCATGCCGATCTTCGCAGGCCCGCTTCCGGCATGTTTGAGGGCAGCCAGCGCGGCGCGCAGCTCTGCGACTGTCGTGACGATTTTCGTCATTACCGGGTTTGCACGGCCGCGAAGCAGGTCTGGCCGCGCTGGGTCAGGCGGGTGCAGACCTCGCGTGCTTCCTGTTCGGCGAACAGGCCGAAGCGGGCGCGGTACAGCGTGTGACCGCGCGCCGAGGTGATCGGGGCGATGATCCTGGACGCCCGTGCCAACACATCCTGCGCCTTGCCCGCATAGGTCTTGAGCTGGGCGTCGGCCAGCGCCTTGTCGGCATAGGCGCCGATCTGGATGGTCCAGTTGCGGCCCGGCGTCACGTCCACATCGCCTTCACCGCCATCCAGCGACGGCCGCATCTGGGGCCGGGGTGCATTGACTTGTGCGGCGGCGGTCTTGACCAGATTGGACTTCACGAGGTCGTTTTGGGCAGCGGCCAGGGCGGTGTCAGGCCGCGGACTGGGATGGGCCACATTCTTGGCCACCAGCGGCGGCACCGCCGGGACGGCGGGCTGCGGCGCAGCCGCCATGGGCGCGGCCGGCTTGGGCGCGGGCGCAGGCTTGCCCTCCGCATGGATGAGGGAGAAATTTTCGTCTGGGGCGCGGACCGACTCGGCGGCATCTTCGTCCTCGCTCTGCACGGAGCCCGGCACCGGCGACAAAGCCGCGAACTGGTTGCCGCTGACTTGCGGCAGGCTGAAGCCGGCGGTGGCGGGCGGCGGCGCGCTCTGGGCGACCTGGCGCCACGGCACATTGGCGCGCGCCACCAGATTGGGATTGGTCGAGATCTGGGCAAAGGTCTGGTCCAGCAGCCGCACCATTTCCAGGTCGCGGCGGATGGCGGTGCGTCCGCCCATCACCACCGCGATGACGTGGGTGGTGCCGCGCGTTATCGAGCTGACGAGGTTGAAGCCGCTGGCGCCGGTATAACCTGTCTTGATGCCGTCGGCGCCGTCATAGCGGCCGATCAGATTGTCATGGGTGGGATACCAGACGCCTCTGTAGTTAAAGCCCGTCAGCCCGAAATAGGGAAAGTATTGCGGATAGTCATAGGCCAGGTGACGGCCCAGCACGGCCAGGTCGCTGGCGGTGGAAATCTGCAAGGGATCGGGCAGGCCCGAAGCGTTGTGATAGTTGGTTTCACGCATGCCGATCTGGCGCGCGCGGGCCGTCATCATCTCGGCGAAATGGGATTCGGTGCCGCCCAGCGCCTCGGCGATCACCACCGCCACGTCATTGGCGCTGCGGATCACGATGGCGCGGATGGCGGTGTCCACGTCTATGGTCTGACCCGGACGAAGCGCCAGCTTGGTCGGCTTCTGGATGGAGGCGTGATAGCTGACCGGCATCTGGGTCTGCATCGTGATCTTGCCCGCCTTCAGGGCATCGAACAGCAGGTACAGGGTCATCATCTTGGTCAGCGAGGCGGGATGACGCTCGGCCAGCTCGTTGCGGGCATAGATCACCTTGCCGGTGGCCCCGTCCACGATCAGGGCGGCGTCCTTGACCGGGTCGGTGGGGTTGGCCGGCATGCGGATATGGGCGCGGCCATGGCCGATCATCCGCAGGGCGGGAATGGCGGCACGGCGATGGTGTTTGGCGGCCAGGGCAGGCGCGGAAAATCCCGCCAGCAAGAAGGCGAGGGCGACCATTCCGGTCAGGACGCGAGGCCGATACGGTAAAGACAAAGATATCCCCAAAGCCGACTGCCCCTCGCGACTCCCAAAAGACCAAATTGCGACAGATTTCGCAAGCGGAAGAGGAAATCCACTATGCGTTTCGGGCATTTACGAACGGTTAACGAAGTCTTTAACGGGTTCCCAGAGTTCCGGAATTGAAAATTATGGTGCGGCGCACAATTAACCCTTGACGGAGCTAGGGGCATACCTCATATAGGTCATGTTGCAGTGCAACAGGCCACCGGTCAAAACCGGTCGTGCCCTAACTCACAGAGAGGACATGACATGAGCAAAGCAAAGACCACCGGTGAAAAGGCTTCGGCCTCGGCTGAAACCGCACTGGAGAATGGCGCCGCCGCCCTGAAGACCGGCCTGGAAAAGGCCCTGAAGGGTTATGACGCATTCGTTGGCTACGGCAAGGAAACTGCCGACGCCGTCACCAAGTCGGCCACCGTCGCCGGCAAGGGCATCGAGACCATCAACAGCGAAATCTATTCCTATTCCAAGTCGTCGGTCGAAGACGCCGTTGCCGCCACCAAGGCCGTGATGGGTTCCAAGTCCGTCCACGAAGCGTTCGAGTTCCAGACCGATTTCGCCAAGTCGGCGTTCGAAGCCTATGTCGCCGAACTGTCGAAGATCAGCGAACTGGCCACTGCCACCACCAAGGACTTCTACGCCCCCTTCAAGGGCCGCGTGCAGGCTTGGCTGGACACCGTGCAGTCCGTCCGCGCCTAATCGGAATCAGTATCCAAATTGCGAAGGGCTCCGGCATTGCCGGGGCCCTTTTGCTTTTGGGCGCGAGGTTGAATTTCCGTGGCGCGGTAACCAGATAGGGGTATCCCACTAGGCAGACGGCCAATCCGCGCTAGGATAGCGCGCGAGCAAAGCAGCAACACGGCATGAAGGATTCGGGCGACAACGGCGACGACAAGGACGGGTCGGGCAACACCGGCACCGGGATCGTCACCAAAACGCGCCCCAAGACGAAAAAGCCCTCACTCTACAAGGTGCTTTTGCTGAACGACGATTACACGCCGATGGAGTTCGTCGTCCACATCCTGGAAAAGATCTTCGGCAAGTCCCGCGAGGAAGCGGTGGATGTGATGTTGCACGTCCATCGCCACGGCGTGGGCATTTGCGGCATCTTCACATTCGAGGTCGCGGAAACAAAAGTCGCCCAGGTGATTGAATTCTCCCGGCGGCATCAACATCCTCTACAGTGTACCATGGAGAAGGAGTAGCGGGCATGCCGTCACTTTCGCGAAGTTTGGAACAGGCACTGCATCACGCCATCAAGCTCGCCAGCGACCGGCACCACGAATATGCCACGCTCGAGCACCTCCTCCTGTCCCTGATCGACGATACCGACGCCAGCCAGGTGATGAAGGCCTGCAATGTCGACATGGATGCGCTGAAGAAGGCGGTCCAGAAATATATCGACGAAGACCTTTCCACCCTGGTGATGGACGAATCCGAGGAAGCCAAGCCCACCACCGGTTTCCAGCGGGTGGTGCAGCGCGCCGTGCTGCATGTCCAGAATTCCGGCCGTGACGAAGTCACCGGCGCCAATGTGCTGGTCGCCCTGTTCACCGAGCGCGAAAGCCATGCGGTGTACTTCCTGCAGGAGCAGAACATGAACCGGCTGGATGCGGTGAGCTATATCAGCCACGGCATCGCCAAGCGCCCGGGCATGAGCCAGCCCAAGCAGGTGCGCGGCGCCGAGGAAGAGGAAGAGGGCGAGAAGCAGGCCAAGCAGGGCACCGAGGCCCTGGAGGCTTATTGCGTCAACCTCAACGAGAAGGCCAAGTCCGGCAAGGTGGACCCGCTGATCGGCCGCAGCGCCGAGGTGGACCGCACCATCCAGATCCTGTGCCGCCGCCAGAAGAACAACCCGCTGTTCGT
This sequence comes from Alphaproteobacteria bacterium, assembly GCA_947379335.1. GTDB lineage: Bacteria > Pseudomonadota > Alphaproteobacteria > Micropepsales > Micropepsaceae > Rhizomicrobium. Next base: position 11,066 of record CANCMM010000023.1, read on the forward strand.
GGGCGATCCCGGCGTGGGCAAGACCGCCATCGCCGAAGGCCTGGCGCGCAAGATCATCCGCGGCGAAGTCCCTGAAGTGCTGCGCGGCAGCGTCATCTATTCGCTGGACATGGGTTCGCTGATCGCCGGCACCCGCTATCGCGGTGATTTCGAGGAACGGCTCAAGACCGTGGTGAAGGAACTGGAAGGGCAGAAGGACGCCATCCTGTTCATCGACGAAATTCATACCGTGATCGGCGCCGGCGCCACCTCGGGCGGGGCGATGGATGCCTCCAACCTGCTCAAGCCCGCACTGGCGCAGGGCACGCTGCGCTGCATCGGCTCGACCACCTACAAGGAATACCGCCAGTATTTCGAAAAGGACCGCGCCCTGGTGCGCCGGTTCCAGAAGATCGATGTCAGCGAGCCGACCATCGAGGATTCCATCAAGATCCTGATGGGCATCAAGAGCTACTTCGAGAGTTACCACAAGCTGCGCTACACCGCCGACGCCATCAAGGCGGCGGTGGAGTTGTCGGCCAAGTACATCAATGACCGCAAGCTGCCGGACAAGGCGATCGACGTGATCGACGAGCTGGGCGCCAGCCAGATGCTGTTGCCGGAAAGCCGGCGCAAGAAGGTTGTGAACGTGCGCGACGTGGAAG
>CANCMM010000024.1:0-11702 GCA_947379335.1 Alphaproteobacteria bacterium
GGGCCATGACGCGTTCCTGCTGGACGAGCCGGAAATGTTCGCCACCGTGCGCGGCTTTCTGAATCACGCGGCCCAGGATCTTTCATGAGGAAGTGGGCATGAGCGAGCTGCGCCCCGACCTTGCCGCCATCGCGGCCATGATCCGTTCCGGCGCCCGGGTGCTGGATGTCGGCTGCGGTGATGGCGCGCTGCTGGAGTATCTGAAAACCAAGGACGTGGATGGCCGGGGCATCGAGATTTCCCAGGCCAATGTGAATGCCTGCGTGGCGCGCGGGTTGGCAGTGGTGCAGGGCGACGCCGACACCGACCTGGTGGATTATCCCGCCCAGGTGTTCGATGCGGTGATCCTGTCCCAGACCATCCAGGCGACCGAGAAACCCCGCGTGGTGCTGGATCATTTGCTGCGCATCGGCCGGCGGGTGGCGATCTCGCTGCCCAATTTCGGTTACTGGAAAGTGCGGCTGGCGCTGCTGACGGGCGGGCGCATGCCGCGCACCAACACGCTGGATTATTCCTGGTGGGCGACGCCCAACATCCATCTGTGCACCCTGGCCGATTTCGTCGACCTGACGCGCGAATGCGGCGCCACCATCGTGGAAGCCCATGCGCTGAACGACAATGGCACCACGGCGAAGATGAATCCCGCCAGCCTGACCCACGGCTATCTGGGCCCCAACCTGTTTGCCCAGGGCGGCGTGTTTCTGCTGAAGAAGAGCTAAGAGCCCAAGTCCTGGGCGGTCTTCAACGTCACCTTTGCGCCGACCGGCAATGCGGGCGTGGCGGCGGCATAGAGCGACTTGGCCGCTTCCACCACATGCAAGCCGCCGATGCCGGGAAAGAATTTGCGGCCAAATCTTTCCCAGTTGGTGCCCGACCCGCTGATGCCGTCAAAGGGCGGTGCATAGAGCGCGCGCGACCAGCGTACCGGCTCCAGCAGCGCGTCGCGCAGCAGGCGATCCAGTTCCATGCGCGAAAAGGGGCGGCCATGGCCGAAGGGCGACACCTGCACCTGGGCCCACAGGCTGGCGCGATTGGGCGCCACCAATAAAATCTTTCCTTCCGGCGCCAGTACCCGCCACAACTGGCGCAGCAGCGGGCGCAGACTTTCGGCGGATTCCAGACCATGCACGATCAGGATGCGATCGAAGAACACATCGGGGAACGGCAGCGCATCTTCCTCGCACACCAGCGCGGCGTTCCTGTCGCCATTTGGCGTCCAGGTGACAGCACCGAAGGGCGCCGGCATGGCGGCGATGGCGCGCTCGGCCCCGGTGAACAACCGCGCATAGGGAATGGGAAAGCCGTAGCCCAGCACCCGCAACCCCCGCAGGTCGGGCCAGAGATTCTCGACATGGCGCAGGATCACCCGCTTGGCCAACTGGCCCAGCGGCTTGTTGTAAAAGGCGGTGAGTTCGCGCACGTCCTGCATCGGCCCAAAGTCTAAGCCCTGGGGACGGTTGTTCAAAGACGCAGCTTTGCTACTGTCTCGCGCCAAAAGGAGACGCCATGCCCGTCCAGATCGAGATTGTTCCCTGCCTGTCCGACAATTACGCCTATCTGGTGAAATCGGGGGACCAATGCGCCATCGTGGACCCGTCGGAAGCCGCCCCGGTGCGCGCGGCGCTGGCCCGGACCGGGTGGAAGCTGACCCATATCCTGAACACCCACCATCACCTGGATCATTGCGGCGGCAATCTGGAGTTGAAGCAGGAGACGGGCGCCAAAGTCGTGGGTCCGGGCAAGGACGCGGCGCGCATTCCGGGGCTGGATGTCGGGGTGGATGAATCCACTGGATGGGAGTTCGACGGCCGCAAGGTTCAGGTGCTGGAAGTGCCGGCCCATACCAGGGGCGCCATCACATTCGTGATCGACGGCAATGCCTTTACCGGCGACACGCTGTTCACCCTGGGCTGCGGGCGGTTGTTCGAAGGCGATCCGCAGATGATGTGGACCAGCCTGTCCAAGCTGATGACCCTGCCCGACGATACTAAAATTTGGTGCGGGCATGAATATACCCAGAGCAATGGCCGCTTCGCGCTGACGCTTGAGCCGGGCAATGGCGATTTGAAAGCGCGGATGGACGATGTGAATGCGGCGCGGGGCGCGGCCAAGCCGACCGTGCCATCCACCCTTGAGCTGGAGAAGAAAACCAATCCCTTCCTGCGGCCGGACAGTGCGGAAATCCGCAAGTCACTGGGCATGGAGCAAGCCGGTGACGTCGCCGTATTCGGCGAGATCCGCGCGCGGAAAGATAAGTTTTAAGGAGCGTCGGCGAGAGCCGGAGCGATCAAAAAGAAGCTTACTTCTTCTTAGGTTCGTCGCTGTCGAAGGGCGATGTCACGACATCGCCCACCGCGCCGACCACCGAAGCGCCGGCGCCCACCACGGTAGAACCCGCGCTGACCACGGTGCTGGCAGCGTCATAGGCGATGCAGCCCGACAGAAGAACGGCCATGGCGGCAAACACTGCGGCAGTGACCGGTACACGCATGATGGAATCCATTTGAGCCCCCGCCCAACCGTTATATTTGACAACCCGGCGAGCTTAACCGCCCAATGGTCAAAATCTCGCTAACCAGACCAAAGCCAAGGCGATGTCGCAGATCCTGTTTCCCACCCGGCTCTACAAGGCGCAGCTGCCCAAACTGCAGGGCCTGGAGCAGACCTGTTTGGGCCTGGCAGTGGAGGATTTGGCGGGCCGCCGCTGGTCCAAGGACCACGGCTATGGCGGCTATACATCGTATGCCTCGCTGAACGACCTGCCCCGCCGCGCCAGCATCTTCGCCGAGATGGAGCGCACCATTTCGGGACATGTGGGAAAATTTGCCCGCGAACTGCAGTTCGATCTGTCGGGCCGCAAACTGGTCTTGGACAGCCTGTGGGTGAACGTCATGGAGAAGGGCGCCGTGCATACCCCGCACATCCATCCCCATTCGGTGATCAGCGGCACTTACTATGTGACAGTGCCGCCCAAGTCCGGCGTCCTCCGCTTCGAGGATCCACGCCTGCCGATGATGATGGCGGCTCCGCTGCGCAAGACGAATGCGCGGCCCGAGAACCAAACCTTTGTGGACGTGACGCCCAAGCCCGGCATGCTGCTGTTGTGGGAAAGCTGGCTGCGCCACGGCGTGGAGCCCAATGCCGCACGCGGCCGTCGCATTTCCGTGAGCTTCAATTATCGCAACGACCAATAACAACAGGGAGGACATCATGAACATCTTCGCCGGTTTGATCGAAATCCAGATGCTGTGCTGGGCCGTGGTACTGGGGCTGGTGCAGCTCGTTGTCGCCACCACCCTCGCGACCAAGGACCAGGGTCTGGCCTACAATATGAGCGCGCGCGACCTGCCCGCGCCCTCAGTCAGCCCATTGACGGCGCGCATGCTGCGGGCCTTCGGCAACTTCCGCGAGACCTTCGTCTATTTCGCCGTGGCGGTGCTGGTGGTGACGGCGCTGGGCAAGACCAATGCGAGCTCGGCGCTGGGAGCGCAGATCTATTTCTGGGCGCGCGTCCTGTATGTGCCGGTTTATGCCGCCGGCATCCCGGTGGCGCGCACCCTGGTCTGGGCGGCGTCCATCTTCGGCCTGGTCACGGTGCTGCTGGCGGCGCTGGCCTGATCTTCACCCTCCCCTTAAGGGAGGATCGAAAGAAGCCTAGCCGCGCCGCTTGATGATGGCTTCCAGCTTGGCGGGGAGCTTGGAGACGAAATGCTCCCGGTCCCAGGCGACCTGCGCCTGTTCCAGAATCTTGGCCCGCGCCTCGGGCGGCAGGCCCGGCCAGGCGGCGATTACGCCCGAACCCAGCCGGCGCACCAGACATTCATCCTCGGCCGGATATTTGAACGACTTGTCTTCCACGAACGCCATGCGGCATCGCCCTTCTCTTTGACGGTTTCTAACAGGACCGGGCGAAGCGGGAACTTCTGCGCGACGGCATTACATGCGGGAGCAAAACTCAACCGACCCAAAAGCTTAGACTCGAGGACGGGTGATTGGGAACGGAAAAATCGCGGCCCCTCAAAGTTCCGCGTCAGCCAGGCCGCGCACAGGCGCAGCGCCTAGTAGCGGCTGCCCTTCTTCTTGCCGGCCTTGCGGGCGGCATAGCGGGCGTCGCGCTTGGCCTTTTGCTCGATTTCCAGCTCTTCCTGGGCGCGGATGCGTTCTTCGTGCTCGCGTTCGGCCTGGGCCTTGGCTTCGATCTCGGCCAGGCGGCGTTCTTCCTCTTCCCGGGCGCGGCGCTTTTCCGCCTCGATGGCGGCTTTGGCCTTTTCCTCGGCACGCTGCTTGGCGCGCACATCGCGCGCAGCAGCGATGGCCAGGCGCTCACCGGCCTTGGCTTCGAAATTGACCTTGGCGGCTTCGGCGCGGGCCTTGGCCTTGGCCAGCATCTCGGAACGGGCCTTGGCGGCCGTTTCCATGCGATTGGAGAATTTTTCGTCGTCTTTGCGGGGAGGCATGTGTCTTCAGGTTTCCATTATTCGCAGGGCCGGGCTCTGCGGCTTGTTGTTCGAATCCACCAGCAGCACGCGCGGCTGGAATGTCTTGGCCTGTGCCTCTTCCATGCGGGCATAAGCGACAATGATGACAAGATCATCCTTTTGGGCGAGGCGCGCGGCGGCGCCGTTGATGCCGATCATGCCGGAGCCGGCCGCGGCCGGAATGGCATAGGTGGTGAACCGCTCGCCATTGTTGATGTTCAGCACATCCACCTGTTCATGCGGCAGGATGCCGGAGCGTTCCAGCAGCACCGAATCCACCGAGATGGAGCCCTCATAGTTGAGGTCGCACTGGGTCACCGTGGCGCGGTGGATTTTGCCTTTGAGCAGGGTCAGAAGCATCAGTTTTCCAGGGTCCCTAGCGACAGCGTAGGGACGAATACCTTGCACTTAGTTATCAAGGAAACTCCGCAGCTTTCTTGAGCGCGACGGGTGTTTCAGCTTGCGCAGCGCCTTGGCTTCGATCTGGCGAATACGCTCGCGGGTGACGCTGAACTGCTGGCCGACTTCTTCCAGCGTGTGGTCGGTGTTCATGCCGATGCCAAAGCGCATGCGCAGCACGCGTTCCTCGCGCGGCGTCAGGGTCGCCAGCACGCGGGTGGTGGTTTCGCGCAGGTTCGCCTGGATGGCGGCGTCGATCGGCAGCACCACATTGGGGTCCTGGATGAAGTCGCCCAGGTGGCTGTCTTCCTCGTCGCCGATGGGCGTTTCAAGGCTGATCGGTTCCTTGGCGATCTTCAGGACCTTGCGGACCTTTTCCAGCGGCATGGCCAAACGTTCGGCCAGCTCTTCCGGGGTCGGCTCGCGGCCGATCTCATGCAGCATCTGGCGCGAAGTGCGCACCAGCTTGTTGATCGTCTCGATCATGTGCACCGGGATGCGGATGGTGCGCGCCTGGTCGGCGATGGAGCGGGTGATGGCCTGACGAATCCACCAGGTCGCATAAGTGCTGAACTTGTAGCCGCGGCGGTATTCGAACTTATCGACCGCCTTCATCAACCCGATATTGCCTTCCTGGATCAGGTCCAGGAACTGCAGGCCGCGGTTGGTGTATTTCTTGGCGATGGAGATCACGAGGCGCAAATTGGCCTCGATCATTTCCTTTTTCGCCACGCCGGATTCGCGCTCGCCCTTCTGCACCGTCTGGACGTTGCGGCGGAATTCGGACACCGACTGGCGGGTTTCCTGCGCCAGCTGCTGGATCTCGTCGCGCAGGGTCTTGATCTTGTCGCGCTCGTCGGTGACGAAATCGTGCCAACCCAGGCCGGTCAGGCGGCCGACGCGGCGCGCCCAGTTGGGATCGAGCTCGTTGCCGAAATACTGTTTCAGGAATTCGGCACGTTCCACGCCATGGCTTTCGGCCAGGCGCAGCAGCTTGCCTTCAAGACCGACCAGGCGGCGATTGATGCCGTACATCTGGTCGACAAGGGCTTCGATGCGGTTGTTGTTGAGCTTGAGCGACTTGACCAGGTCCATGGTCTCGTTGCGCAGCTTCTTGAAGCGGCGTTCCTGGCCGGTGGACAGTTCGTCCGAGGCCAGCGCGGCTTCCACCGACGCGTCCTGCAGCTTGCCCAGTTTCTTGTAGAGACCGGCGATGGAATCCAGCGACGCGAGCACCTGCGGCTTCAGCGCGGCTTCCATGGCCGACAAGGGCAGATTGCCTTCATCGTCGAAATCATCGCCGTCATCGGCGGCGGGGGTTTCACCGCCTTCGGTGGCGGCTTCGCCTTCGGCCTTGGGTTCGGCCGGCTTGGGCGGCGGAGGGGGCGGCGGCACCGGCTTCTTGAATTCGGCGACCGGCGGGGTGACGCCGTTGGCATCGGGCCGGTTCAGCGGCTGGCCGTCGGGGCCGACCGGCGGGGGCACATTGGCGGGCTGGCCATCGGGACCGGCGCCATACATGGCTTCCAGGTCGATGATGTCGCGCAGCAGCACCTTGCCTTCGTTCAATTCGTCGCGCCACACGGTGAGCGCTTCAAAGGTCAGCGGGCTTTCGCACAGGGCGCCGATCATCAACTCGCGGCCGGCCTCGATGCGCTTGGCGATAGCGATTTCGCCTTCGCGCGACAGAAGCTCAACGCTGCCCATTTCACGCAGGTACATGCGCACCGGATCGTCGGTGCGGTCATATTGCTCGCCCGCCTTGCCGGTCGTGGCCAGCGCCTTGCTGCCTTCGGCGGCGGGGACAAGGGCGCCGCCCTCCTCGCCTTCCTCGGCTTCTTCGCTTTCGATGACGTTGATGCCCATCTCGTTGAGCATCGCCATCGTGTCTTCGATCTGCTCGGACGAGGTCTTGTCCGACGGCAGCACTTTGTTCAGTTCGTCATACGTGACGTAGCCGCGGGTTTTCGCCTTGGCGATCATCTTGCGGACGCCGACATCCGACATGTCCAGCAGCGGACTGTCGGCATCGCCCGGTGTTTCGTTCTCGCCCGGCTTCTTGGCGGGGATCTTGGACCCCGGCTTGACCGGGATCACAGGCGCCGCGGCTTTGGGATCCAGCTTGGCGGCCTTCAATGCGGCCTTGGCCTTTGCTTTTTCTTCCTTGGCGATGGCGGCCAGCTGCGTCTTGGTCAGCGGCTTCTCGGCCTTGGCGGGCTGCTTGCCCTTGGACGCAGGCACGGGCTTGCCTTTGGCGACAGCCTTCACGGGCTTGGCGGCCTTGGGAGCGGGCTTGAGAGATTTCTTGGCAGGCACCGACTGGCGCGCGGCCGCTTTCGCGGCCGGCTTCTTGATGGGCTTTGCCGGTTTTTTCGAAGAGGCTTTCGTCAATTTTCTACCCTAACTATGTCCCGCGCCCGTCGCCGGGCCGTTCTGAGAACGCCTTGCGGCGCTCCAGCAGGCGCCGCGCATCGGTCTGGTGCCCCGCCAGCTCGCGCAGGTCGGTAACGGCGCGCTGAAAACTGGCTTGGGGGTCTTCGACCGGGGAGCCGGCAAAACGCACCAGCAATTCGGCAATTCCCTTACGCGTGAAATGGGCTTGAACCCCAGCTTTTTCAAGGCTGGAGCCGGAGGCGGCGAGGTTTAGAAGTTCGTGGCGCAGCCTGTCAAGCGAAGGGTCCGAGAGGTCCAGAATCGCCAAGGATTCAGCCTCTGCGAGTGCGATTTCGGGCGATTCAACCAAAAGTCGGCCAAGTTCCATCTCCTTGGCGTGACGGGCCCCGGCCTGGCCGGACCGGACCAGGGCGGACCCCTGGACGCTGGCCGAGACCGCCTCCGGGGTGCCCGGCAGGGGGCGGGGCTTGAAGTCACCCCTAAAGCGCCCGCCCGGCGCCTGGCGTTGAGGGGTACGGGGAGCGTGGCTGGGCGCGCGCCGCTTGAAGGTATTGAACACCAGCTCGTCAAAGCCGCGGCGATAATAGTCGGCGATCTTGCCGTCGGTGATGTGGCTCACAATTTCGCGCAAAGCATGTTCCAGCCCGGCGCGGCGCTCAGGGGTGGAAAAATCCTTGCCGTCGGTTTCGGTGCGCCACAAAAGCTGCGACAGCGGCAATGCTGCTTCCAGCAGCACGGTCATGGCGCCGGCGCCATTGCCAGCGATGTAGCTGTCCGGGTCTTCGCCCGTTGGAAGAAAGGCAAAGCGCAGCGAGTAGCCGGCCTTCAGATGCGGCAGGGCCAGATGCGCCGCGCGGTGCGCCGCCTTCAATCCTGCCGCGTCACCGTCAAACGCCAGAATGGGTTCGGGCGCAGTGCGCCAGAGCAGATGCAACTGGTCTTCGGTCAGCGCGGTACCCAGTGGCGCAACGCTGTGCGCGAAGCCGGCGCGCACCAGCGCGATCACGTCCATGTAACCTTCGGCGACGATGATTGTACCCGCCTTGATGGCGGCGGCGCGCGCGGTGGCGAAGTTGTAAAGCTGCGAACCCTTGGAAAACAGCGATGTTTCGCCAGTATTGATGTATTTGGGCTTGGCGTCGGCTTCCAATGCGCGCGCACCAAAAGCCACCACGCGGCCGCGTCCATCGGTGATGGGAAACATCACCCGGTTGTAGAAGAAGTCGCGCATCGGCCGGCCGTCATCGGCGGGACGCGCCAGCCCCGCGGCGATGATGTCGTCCTGGGTGATGTTGTGTTCGGTGAGATGCTTGATCAGCGCGCCGTTGCCGCCGGGGGAATAACCCAGGCGGAATTGTTTTGCCGCCGCGCCATCCAGGCCGCGGCCCTTCAGGTAATCACGTGCCTCGCGGCCGCCCGCCTCGAACAGCTGCGCCTCGTAAAATTTCGCCGCCAGCTCCACCACGTCGTAAAGCGATTTTTTCTGCTGCTCGCGCGCTTCATCCTCGGGCGACCATTTGGGCAGTTCGACGCCGGCTTCACCAGCCAGCTTCTCCACGCTTTCGGGAAAGCTCAGGCCCTCGACTTCGATCAGCCACTTGAAGCAGTCGCCGCCCTTGCCGCAGCCGAAGCATTTGTAGGACTGGCGCTCGTTGTTGACCTTGAAGCTGGGAGATTTCTCGTTGTGAAACGGGCAGCAGCCCCACATTTCCCGGCCCTTGCGCACCAGCTTGACGCGTCGGCCCACCAGCGCGACCAAATCGGTCCGCTGCCGGATTTCTGCCAGCAGTCCTTCGCCATAGCGCATGGGGCCAGTCTAGGCGCAAAAGCCCCGCAAATGGGGGCTCAAGCCCTGCGATTCCTGTGAATCAGGGTTTGCTGCGAGGAAATTCCGCCCTTTTTGGGAGGAATCCGGCCTCGGCGCGAGGGATTTTGTGACCTGAGCAGAAGCGTCGCGCGGAGCGGGCTAGAAGCCCGTGAGCACGCGCGACGCACTCAGGGCGCAAAAGACCCGCGCCTATTTCCCCGACAAGGCGTCCTTGGTGGCGGCGCTGGCCTTGGAAAAATCCATCTGGCCGGCATAGCGCTCCTTCAGGACCGCCATCACCTTGCCCATGTCCTTGATCGAGGCGGCGCCGGATTCGGCGATCACCTTGGCCACCGCGTCCTTCATCGCCGCCTCGTCCATCTGGGCGGGCATGAAAGTGCGGATTACCGTGATCTCGTCACGCTCATTGGCGGCGAGTTCCGGGCGGTTGCCGGCGTCGAAGGCGGTGGCCGATTCCTCGCGCTGCTTGATCATCTTGGCGAGCAACGTGAGGATGTCGTCGTCGCTCACCAAATCCTTGTTGGTTTCGCTTCGCGCGGCGATGTCGCGGTCCTTCAGCGCCGCCAGGATCAGGCGCACCGTGAACAGGCGCTTTGTGTCCTTGGCTTTCATCGCCTCTTTCATGGCATCAGTCAGCTGGGCGCGCAGGGACATGGAATCTCTCATCTCAAAAGCGGGGTGACGCTATCTGGAATCAGTGGATAATTCCAACCCGTTGAAAATGCTGGATTCGTTGCGGTTGACGGGCGGGACGTGCGTCCCTATTTTCGCGCAAATCCGAGGACCCTCCATGACCAACGCACGCAAACCCGACGCCGCCACCGCGGCGCCTGCATTTTCGCGCGGCGGATTGATGCTGGCGGACGGCACCTTCTTCGAAGGCACGGGCTTTGGCGCGCCGGGTTCGGCGATCGGCGAGGTCTGCTTCAACACCGCCATGACCGGTTACCAGGAGATCCTGTCCGATCCGTCCTATGCCGGGCAGATCGTGGCTTTCACCTTCCCCCATATCGGCATTGTCGGAACCAACGACGAAGACATAGAGACCATCACCCCGGTGGTGCGCGGGCTTGTGGTCCGCGCCGACGCGGAAAGCCCTTCCAACTACCGTAGCCTCTTGGCGCTGGATGGCTGGCTGAAGAAGCACGATATTCCCGCCGTGGCGGGGATCGACACCCGTGCGCTCACTTCGATGATCCGCGAAAAAGGCATGCCCCATGGCGTGGTGGTCAACCTGGGCGGCGGCGAGTTGGACCGCGACGCGCTGATCGCACAGGCCAAAAGCTTTGCCGGTCTTGAGGGATTGGACCTGGCCAAGGACGTCACCTCGCGCCAGATGTACAAGTGGGACGAGATGCCCTGGGCCTGGAACGAAGGCTACGGCAAAGAGGGCAAGCCCAGCTTCCGCGTCACCGTGATCGATTATGGCGTGAAGCGGAACATCCTGCGGCTGCTCGCCGGCATGGGCGCGGACATCACCGTGGTCCCGGCCAGCGCCACCACCGAAGAGGTGATGCGCCACAAGCCGCATGGCGTGTTGTTGTCCAATGGTCCGGGCGATCCGGCAGCGACCGGCGCATATGCCATTCCCACCATCAAGGGCGTGATCGATACCGGCGTGCCGGTGTTCGGAATCTGTCTGGGTCACCAGATGCTGGGCCTGGCGCTGGGGGCCAAGACCCGCAAGATGGCGCAGGGCCATCACGGCGCCAATCATCCCGTGAAGGATCTGACCACCGGCAAGGTGGAGATCGTGTCGATGAACCATGGCTTCACCGTGGACCGCGAGAGTCTGCCGGCTGGCGTGTCAGAAACCCATGTCTCGCTGTTCGACGACACCAATTGCGGCATCGCGGTCGACGGCAAGGATGTGTTCAGCGTGCAGTACCATCCCGAGGCCTCGCCCGGACCGATGGACTCGCACTACCTGTTTGAGCGTTTCGCGGAAGCCGCAAAGAAGCGCGCCTAACGGGCGAACTCCACAACGTCCAAGAGTGACTCTTGGATGGCCGGGATTTCCAATCGCATGTGATTGTCGCCGATACCGGCGAGCAATCCGATCTGGTCGTCAGGGGTTACCTGCGCGCCCAGCGCCGGCGAGGCGCCGGAATAATTGTGGTAGGGCTCGCCGCGGGCGCTGGAAGCACCGAGGTACACCCAGGCGCCGCGTTCGGGGAACAGGAAGCCGACGAAGCGCTGGCTGCCATTCATCTTCTGCAACAGCAGGCCGCCATTGACCGGGCGGATGTTGCAGCTGAACCACTGGTCATAGACCATGTAGGAAGCCATGCGGCCCAGCTTCATCTGGCGGCAGCGCCAGTCACCGACCAGCACGGACGCGGGAACGGCGCGGCCTTGCGGCTGCAGCACGCGGGGAATGGCGCGCCAGTCGCCACGGCCGTCGCCATGCTGGGCGTCGGCGATGGCTTCATCGCGGATCTGCGGCAGTTGCTGAAGGCGCTGGGCATCCGCCGGATGCGCCACCTCCTGCCAGCTTGCTGCGAAAACGGGAGTTGCCGCCAGCGTAAGCGCCAGCGCTGCCAGCGCGTTCGCGAGAGCGCCCTTAAAAAAAGCAATCTTAAGTGTCCGCACGCCCATCGGGA
>CANCMM010000025.1:0-11642 GCA_947379335.1 Alphaproteobacteria bacterium
TATGAACCGAGCCAAGACCAAGCTTATTACTTCTCCTATGGTAAGTCGGCGGTGCCGCAGGGCACGTCGATCGTGGGCTCGCCCACGCCGATCACCACCGCCAACCAGGCGCTGGATCCGGAGCTGAGCGAGACCCTGGAAATCGGCGCCAAGAAGAGCTTCTTCGACGGCGCGCTGGGGCTTTCCGGTTCGGTGTTCAAGGTGCTGAAGAGCAATTCGGTGATCACCGATCCGGTCAGCGGCATCTCCACCGCCCAGTCGGGCGAGAAGGACCGGGTGCAGGGGCTTGAGTTCTCCGCCACCGGCCAGATCACCGAGCAGTGGAACGTGCTGGTTGCCTACACCTTCCTGGACTCCAAGGTGACCAGCGACAATTTCTGCAACACCACCACCCTGGTTTGCGCGCCTAACCCCTACACCATCGGCACTCAGGTGATCTTCGTGCCGAAGAACGCCTTCTCACTGTGGTCGTCCTACAAGCTGGATGATTTCGTGCCGGGCCTGGGGGTAGGCGGCGGTGCGGTCTACCAGTCCAGGCTGTTCGCCCGTAACACCACCGCCGGCACCGCGCCGGTGGCCACGGGTCTCAGCCGCATCGCCGTCATTCCGCGCACTCTGGAATTCGATGCCGTGGCGACCTACGATATCCGGCAGTTCCACTTCCAGTTCAATGTCAATAATATCTCCAACGAACTGAACTACACGCAGTCGTTCGGCAATCGCGGTACGCCGTCGGCGGGCCGCACCTTCATCGTCTCGGCAGGAGTCAACCTCTAGGCATGCTGGTCCAGATACGCCGTCTGTTGTCCGCCGAGCAGGTCGCGCATATGCGCGGCGTGCTGGCGGGCGCGGACTGGGTGGACGGCAAGGCCACGGCGGGCGCGCAATCGGCGGGCACCAAGCACAATCTGCAGGTGCCCGAAGATTCGCCCGCTGCCCGCGCCCTGGGGGACATGATTCTCAGCGCGCTGGGCCAGAGCGAACGCTTCATGTCGGCGGCCTTGGCGCTGCGCGTCTTTCCGCCCTTGTTCAACCGCTATGACCCCGGCATGAATTTCGGCTCCCACATCGACAATTCCGTCCGCTTCGTGAAGCCGTCGCTGGGCACCGGCGCCCCCATCCGGGTACGCACCGACATGTCGGCGACGCTCTTCCTCACCGATCCGGCCGACTATGATGGCGGTGAGCTGGTGGTGGAGGACACGTTCGGCAACCACTCGGTCAAGCTGGCGGCGGGCGACCTTGTTCTTTATTCCGCGACCAGCCGCCATCACGTCACGCCGGTGACGCGGGGCAGCCGCTGGTCTTCCTTTTTCTGGATCCAGAGTATGGTGCGCGATGAAGCCGCCCGCACCATGCTGTTCGAACTAGACACGTCCATCCAGGGTCTGCGCAAGCAGATCGGGGACACGCAGCAGGTCGTCGCTTTGACCGGGCTTTACCACAACCTTGTCCGCCGCTGGGCGGATACATGAGGACGCCATGACGTTCGCGAAATTCCGCCACACGCTTTTCACCGTGCATATGTGGATCGGGCTTATCCTGGGCGTGTTGCTGGCGGCGCTGGGCCTGTCGGGCAGCCTGATCGTCTATGACCAGGAAATCGCGGACTTCCTCAATCCGCCGCCGGTTGCAGCCACCGCCGGCATGCCGCTGCCTTTGACCATGATTCAGGGCACCGCGCGTCATGTCGCCGAAGACAAGGGCCTGGATGGCGGGCAGATGCAGATCCTGCTGCCGGAAAAGCCGCGCGGTCCGGTGGTGGTGCGCATCGGCGGGATTTCGCCGATGGGCGCGATGCCCGGCGCGAACCGCGAAGGTCGTGAAGGCGGCGGTGGTCGCGGTCTTCAAATCTTCATCGATCCGGTGTCCGGCGAAGTGCTAGGCACCCGCAAATTCGTGCTGCCGCCCTTCCTGACATTCGCCCATCAGCTCCACGGCAACTTCCTGATGAGCCGCGACACCGGCCGCCCCATTGTCGGCTGGCTGGGCGTGGCCATGTGCATCCTCGGCCTGACAGGCCTGGTGTTGTGGTGGCCCAGGCGCGGGCAATGGAAATATGCCTTCAAGGTGCGCGCCACCGCCAGGGGCCTGCGCTTCCACCGCGAGCTGCATGGCGCCACCGGCATCTGGATCTTTTTCGTCTTCATGGCGGTCAGCTTCTCGGGCGTGGTGATCGCCTGGCCCCAGACGACGGGTATGAATTCGCCGGGCTCCAATCCGCGCCAGATGTCCATGGTCGAGGTGCAGGACACCAAGCGGCTGGGCGCCACCGAGGCGGTGATCGCCGCCCAGAGCGCCGTCCACGATCTGGTGCCGCGTACCATCACCATTCCGGCGCGGCCCAACCAGCCCATCACCGTCGGCTATCTCAGCAACGGCGCGGTCAATGCCAGCGTGCTGGTTGATCCTTACACCGGCAAGGTGTTGGCGGTGCGCGACGGCTCAGAACGCTTCCAGACCTGGATGCGCCCGGTGCACCAGGGCAGCCTGAACGGGGTGTGGCGCTTGCTGGTATTCCTGTCGGGCCTGGTGCCGCTGCTGTTCGTCGTCACCGGCATCACCATGTGGGTCAAGAAGCGCAAGCGCCGCATCCCCATGACCACCATGACCGACGAGGTGGCGTTGACGGACGACGAGGAAGAGGCATGACGGTTCTCTTTCGCCCCGACGCGTTCGACCATGCCCATTTGGTGCGCCCCAGGCCCGGCTTGGGCCTGGGGCGCACCAGGTTGGTCAGCATCGGCATCACCATCGCCATCCATGCCCTGATCCTGGCGGGGGCGCTGACGGTGGTGCAGGTCTCCCATACCAGGGTGATGCAGGAATTGTCGGTGCATATCGCGCCCCAGAAGACCCTCGCCGCCAAGGAAATCGCCGCGCCGCCGCCCAAGCTGATCCAGCCCAGCGTCATGACCGCGCCGCTGCCCGAAGTGACGGTTCGCACGGTGACGCCGCCCATCACGGCGCAGCAATCGGTGGCGCCGGACGCGCCCACGCCGCCCGCCGCCGCGCCGAACGGCTCGGGGGATGGACGCGACAGTTTCCTGGGCCGGCTTCTGGCCCAGCTCAACCGCTTCAAGCAGTATCCGCGCACCGCGCGCCAGGCCCATATTGAGGGCGTGGTGATGCTGCACTTCGTGATGGACGCGCAGGGCAAGGTGATCAGCTATGAGATTGCCAAGAGCAGCGGCCGTCCCGTTCTGGATGCCGAGGGGCTGGCTTTGATCCAGCGGGCCCAGCCCTTGCCGGCGCTGCCGGCAGATTTCCCCACCCATACCCTGGACGCGATTGTTCCGATCGAGTTCTCGCTAAATCACTGAATTCCGGGCCGCCCGATTGTGCGGCCAACCGCCTCATCCGGGCCGGTTTTCGCAGCCTGGCGCCCCGCTTGGCCGGGCCGGAATCTGTGCTAGCCTCCCGGCCGTCCGGGCCGGAAAACACCGACGGGCGCACCGATTTTTGGGGAGTTCTTCATGGAAAATAAGTCACGACGCGGCCTGTTGACCAAGGGCGCTGTCGCCGCCGCTGCTGCCACGGCGCTGGCCGTCACCGGCGCCGACGCCAAGGCGAAAAAGCCCGCCAAGCTGGTGAAGCGCTCGCCCTATCCGCCGCGCGATCCTTCGGCCGGCAAGCCGATGTTCAGCCGCGGTGTCGCTTATGGCAACATGCTGTTCATCTCAGGCATCGGCTACCACAAGGAAGGCGACATCGCGGTCCACACGCGCGGCGTGCTGGATGAAATGTCCCAGGCCCTGAAGGATGCCGGCTCCTCGCTGCAGCAGTGCCTGAAGGTCACGGTCCTTTTGGCCGACCTCAAGGATTATGCCGCCATGAACGAGGTCTATAAGAGCTACGACTGGGGTGACGTGCCGCCGGTGCGCACCACCACCTCCGTGGCCGGCGTGCCCGGCAATTCGCTCGTCGAAATCGACGTCATCGCCTACATCTAGGCGCACATACCATAAGGGGTTGAATATGGGTTTGTTCGGCAAGTGGTCGCGTCGCGACCTTCTGAAGAGTTCGGGTGCGGTGGCGGGTGTCGCCGCGGTACCGGTCGCAGCCATGGCGGCGGCGCCGGCAAAGGACATGGTCGTCCATACCGGTACGGTCGAGAAGAACCTCTTCACCGAGATCGGGGTACGGCCGATCCTGAACGCGCGGGGCACCTACACCATCATCAGCGGCTCGCGCTCGCTGCCCCAGGTTAAGCAGGCCATGTTCGAGGCCTCGCATTACTACGTCCAGATGGACGAGATGATGGAAGGCGTGGGTAAGGAACTGGCCCGATTGAACGGCTGCGAATCCGCTATGGCCACCAATGGCTGCGAGTCGGCCATCGTGCTGGCCACCATCGCCTGCGTCGCCGGGTCCAACATCGAGAAGTGCCAGGCCCTGCCGTACATCAAAGCCAAGGACCAGGTGATCATCCCCAAGCATTCGCGCAACCCCTATGACGTGGGCGTGCGCGTGGTGGGCGCCGAACTGGTGGAAGTCGAAACCCCGGACGAGATGCGCGCCAAGATTTCCAGCCGCACCGCCATGATCTACATCATGTCCGATCCGAGCGAGGCCAAGAGCGCCCTGCCGATCCAGACCGTCATCAACATCGCCAACGAAAAGAAAATCCCGGTGTTTGTGGATGCGGCGGCCGAAGAGCCGATGAGCCCCAATGTCTACATGAAGATGGGTGCCAGCTTTGTCGGCTATTCGGGTGGCAAGTGTCTGCGTGCGCCGCAGTCGTCCGGCATGCTGCTGGGCAAGGCGGACCTGATCAAGGCGGCCTGGTTCCAGGCTTCGCCGCACCACAATTATGCCCGCGCCCTGAAGTGCTCCAAGGAAGAGACCATGGGCCTCTTGGCGGCGGTGCGCCAATGGTACAAGCGCGATCATGACGGCGAGCAGCGCATGTGGCGCAGCTGGATGAGCCATGTCGAGACGCGGCTGAAGCCGATCAAGGGGCTGAAATTCACCTATCAGGAGCCGGAAGGCCTGTCGAACCGTGCCACGCGATTGCGCATCGACTGGGAAGCCACCGAAGTCGGCATCACCGGCAATGAGCTGGAAAAGCGCCTGAATGACGGTTCGCCCCGCATCATGACCGAGCCCAGCACCGGCCACCGGCCCGACATGATGGCCAGCCACATTACCCTGATGCCCTACATGATGAACGCCGGTGACGAAAAGGTGCTGGCGGACGCGCTGTTCAAGATCTTCAGCAATCCGGGCCATTATGAAAATCCGCCGGCGCCGACGGGCGCGCTGGCGTCGGTGGGCGGCACCTGGGCGGTCACCATCCAGTACACCTGTGGCATGGGCGAGCAGCATTTCACCCTCAAGCAGGACGGCAACACCCTGACCGGCGATCACAAGGGCGAAATCTACAACGCCACCCTGAAGGGCTCCGTCCATGGCGACCAGGTCAAGCTGCAAAGCGCCATGCCGGTGGGCGGCAACGCCATTCGCTGGACCTTTGAAGGGTCGGTGCGCGGCAGCTCCATGTCGGGCACCGCGAACATGGGCGAATACGGCCCGGCCACCTTTACGGCGGTACGTGCATAACAAGAAGAAGGGTGTGGGGAATGAAAAAGCTGATGGCCTGCAGCGCGCTGGCGCTGCTGACGATGGCGGGCGCCAATGCCCAACCACCGCTCCCGGCCTATGACCTGCTGTTGCGCGGCGGGCATGTGCTCGATGCGAAAAACCATATCGACGCGGTGCTGGACGTCGCCATCAAGGACGGCAAGATTGCCAAGGTGGCGGCGGGTCTGAAACCCGCCGACGCCATCAAGACGATCGATGTGCGTGGTCTTTACGTCACGCCGGGCCTGATCGACCTGCACACCCACAATTATGTCGGCACGGCTGAGAAGAATTCCTATGCCGGCGACCTCAGCGTGCAGCCGGACGGCTTCACCTTCCGCAGCGGCGTCACCACCGTGGTGGATGCCGGCTGCTCGGGCTGGCGCAGTTTCGAGGATTTCAAGGACAAGATCGTCGATCGCGCCAAGACGCGCATCCTGGTGATGCTGAATATCGTGGGCAAGGGCATGCGGTCCGGCAATATCCAGCAGGATTTGTCCGACATGGACGGCGAAGAGACCGCCAAGATGGCGCTTCGCTATCCGGGCCTGATCATCGGCATCAAGACGGCGCATTTCAATGGCCCCGAATGGAAGCCGGTGGAGCAGGCGGTGATCGCCGGCACCAAGGCCAACATCCCGGTAATGGTGGATTTCGGCGCGGACCGTCCCACCCGCCCGCTTTATGATCTTCTGACCCAGAAACTGCGGCCCGGCGACATCTATACCCACATGTATTCGGGCCTGCGCCATGAACAGGACCCCGTCACCAAGGGCCCGCAAAAGGGCATGATCGAAGGCCGGGCGCGTGGCATCTATTTCGACGCCGGTACCGGCGGCGGCAGTTTCAAATGGTCGCTGGCCGTGCCCTTCATTCAGCAAGGCTTCAAGCCGGATTCGCTGTCCACCGACCTGCATGTCGACAGCATGAACAGCGCGACCAAGGATTTGCTGAACGTCGCCAGCAAGTTCATGGCGATGGGGCTTTCGCTGTCCGAAGTCGTGGCCGAAATGACCGCGCACCCGGCACATGAAATCCGCCGCGACGACCTGGGCAACCTGTCGGCCGGCGCGGTGGCTGACGTCGCTGTGCTGCGCCTGGAAAAGGGCAAGTTTGGTTTCACCGACATGGTCAACACAAGGCTGGACGGCAACCAGAAGCTGGTGGACGAGATGACCATCAAGGACGGCAAGATCGTCTATGACCTGAACGGCATGGAAGCCTTGCCCTGGACCGCGCCGGAAGGCGACATCTCCAACGACAGGCGCTGGACCAGCTGGCCGCGGCCCAAGCCGCGTCCCGATGACGGCGTAAAGCTGCACTAGGCACAGAAATGGCATTTCCGAAGATCAAGCATGTCCGCGCCTTTGTGGTGCGCGGCGGCGGCGCCGATTATCACGACCAGGGCGGCGGCCATTGGATCGACGATCACATCGCCACGCCGATGTCGCGCTATCCCGAATACGCCGCAAGCCGCCAGAGCTTCGGCATCAATGTGCTGGGCACCTTGGTGGTGGAGATCGAAGCGGAAAACGGCGTCACCGGCTTTGCCGTGACCACGGGCGGCGAGCCCGCCTGCTACATCGTGGAAAAGCACCTGGCGCGCTTCCTGGAAGGGCGCGATCCCGCCCAGACCGAGAAAATCTGGGACCAGATGTATTTCTCCACCCAGTATTACGGGCGCAAGGGCTTGGTCATCAACGCCATATCGGGTGTGGACCTGGCATTGTGGGATTTGCTGGGCAAGCTGCGCGGCGAGCCGGTGCACCAGCTGCTGGGCGGCGCGGTGCGTGACGAGCTGACATTCTATGCTACCGGGGCGCGGCCGGACCTCGCCAAGGAAATGGGCTTTATCGGCGGCAAGATGCCGTTGCATCACGGCCCGGCCGAAGGCGAGGAGGGCATGAAGAAAGCCCTGGCCGAGATCGCCACCATGCGCGAACGGGTGGGCCCGGATTTCTGGCTGATGCTGGATTGCTGGATGGCGCTGGATTTGAATTACGCCACCAAGCTGGCGACCCGGGCCTGGGAACAGTCGGGCCTGAAATGGATCGAGGAAGCGCTCTCGCCCGACGACTATTGGGGCTACCGCGACCTCAAGAAAGCGGTGCCGGCCGGCATGCTGGTCACCACCGGCGAGCATGATGCCACCCGCTGGGGCTTCCGCATGCTGCTGGAAATGGATTGTTGCGACATCATCCAGCCCGATGTCGGCTGGTGCGGCGGCGTCACCGAACTGATCAAGATCGCCAACCTAGCGGAAAGCCATGGCAAGTTGATGGTGCCGCACGGCTCATCGGTCTATTCCTATCATTTTGTCATCACCCGCCATAACAGCCCCTTCGCGGAATTCCTGATGATGGCGCCCAAGGCCGACAAGGTCGTGCCGATGTTCGCGCCGCAGCTGCTGGGCGAGCCGGTGCCCAAGAATGGCCGCATCAAGTTGTCGGAATTGGACAAGCCGGGCTTTGGCGTGGAGCTGAACCGCGAGGTTAAGCTTCACCGTCCCTATAACCGCTGATGCTGGACGGCGACTACGATTACATCGTGGTAGGGGCAGGGTCCGCTGGCTGCGTCGTTGCCAACCGCCTGTCCGCCGATCCCAAGAAACGCGTGCTGCTGCTGGAAGCCGGCGGGCAGGATGACTGGATCTGGTTCCACATCCCGGTCGGCTATCTCTATCTGATCGGCAATGCGCGCAGCGACTGGATGTTTGAGACGCAGGCTGATCCCGGCCTGAACGGGCGCAAGCTGAATTACCCGCGCGGCAAGGCGCTGGGTGGGTCGTCCAGCATCAATGCCATGCTGTCCATGCGGGGCCAGGCGGAAGACTATGATCATTGGCGCCAGCTGGGGCTGACGGGCTGGGGCTGGGACGATGTGAGACCGGTGTTCCGCAGCCTGGACCGGCATTTCCTGGGCGACACCGAGCATCACCGCGCCGATGGCGAGCTGTCGGTGGAACAGCCACGGGTGCGCTGGGAAATCCTGGACCGCATTATCGACGCAGCCGAAGAGGCCGGCATTCCCCGCTGCGCCGATCCCAACACCGGCGACAATGAGGGCGGCTATTATTTTCACGTCAACCAGAAGCGTGGCCGCCGCTGGTCGGCGGCGCGCGGCTTTCTGCATCCGGTTCTGGATCGTGCCAACCTGCGGCTGGAAACCGATGTCGCGGTCGACAAGGTTTTTTTCGACGGCAAGCGCGCCACCGGCGTGCGTTTCAAGCGCGGCAATGAATGGGTGGAAGCGCGTACCAAGGGCGAGGTGATCCTGTGCGCCGGCGCCATCGGCTCGGTGCAGATTCTGCAGCGTTCCGGTGTCGGCCCGTCGCAATGGCTGGGCGAGCTTGGTGTGCCGGTGGTGCATGCGGCGGAGGGCGTGGGCCGCAACCTGCAGGATCATTTGCAATTGCGCGCCATGTACAAGGTCCAGGGCGTCAAAACATTGAACGAAATCTATTATTCGCCGCTGGGCCGGCCGCTGATGGGCCTGCAATATGCGCTGCTGCGGCGTGGGCCCATGACGATGGCGGCGTCGCAGCTTTGCATCGTCACCCGTTCGGATGCCTCGCAGGAGCGCGCCAACATCCAGTTTCATGTCCAGCCTTTGTCGCTGGACCGTTTCGGTACCCCGCTGCACCGCTTTCCGGCCGTCACCGTCAGCCCCTGCAACCTGCGCCCCACCTCGCGTGGCACGGTGCGGCTGACGTCCACGGACTTGACTGCGAAGCCCAGCATTGCGCCCAATTATCTTTCCACCGATGAGGATCGCCGCATTGCCGCCCAGGCGCTGCGCCTGACCCGCACGCTGATGGCGCAGCCCGCCCTGGCGCAGTACCACCCGGAAGAATTCCGACCCGGCCCTGATGTATCGGACAGCGATGCCGACCTTATCCACGCCGCCGGCGATATCGGCACCACCATTTTTCATCCCGTCGGCACTGCGAAAATGGGACTGGCCAGCGACCCGATGGCGGTGGTGGATGAGCGCTTGCGGGTGCACGGATTGGAAGGCTTGCGGGTGATCGATGCCTCGGTGATGCCGACGATCACGTCCGGCAATACCAACACGCCCACCATCATGATCGCGGCCAAGGGCGCGGCGATGGTTCTGGAAGATTCTAGGTAACGGGCGCCGGATTAAACAAGGTCAGGTCATTGTGCAGGCCCCAGCGGTCGGCCCAGACCTGTTTGCGGCCGCTGGCCACGTCCAGCATCAGCTGGAACAGTTCCCAGCCCACCTGCTCGATGGTCTTTTCGCCGGTGGCGATGGGACCGGCATCCAGGTCGATCAAATCGTTCCAGCGCTTGGCCAGCTCGCTGCGGGTCGAGACCTTGATCACCGGCACCGCAGCCAGGCCATAGGGCGTGCCGCGACCGGTGGTGAAGACATGCAGGTTCATGCCCGAGGCCATCTGCAAGGTGCCGCAGACAAAATCGCTGGCCGGGGTGGCGGCGAAGACCAGTCCGCGGCTGCGCACTTTCTCGCCCGGCGCCAGCACGGCATTGATGGCGCTGGTGCCCGACTTGGCGACCGAGCCCAGCGACTTCTCGATGATGTTGGACAAGCCGCCCTTCTTGTTGCCCGGGGTGGTGTTGGCACCGCGGTCGACTTCGCCCTTGGCCAGGTAATCGTCATACCAGCGCATCTCGCGCACCAGGGCGTCGGCTACTTCCTTGGTCGCGGCGCGCGGTGTCAGCAGATGGATGGCATCGCGCACCTCGGTGACTTCCGAGAACATCACCGTCGCCCCGGCCCGCACCAGCAGGTCGGCGCAATAGCCCAGCGCCGGATTGGCGGTCAGCCCCGAGAACGCATCGCTGCCGCCGCACTGCATGCCCACGATCAGTTCGGCGGCCGGCACGGTCTCGCGCCTGCGCTTGTCCAGTATTTTCAGCCGTTCCTCGACCCTTTCCATGATGCCGTCGATCATGGCGCCGAAACCGACATAGGCTTCATCCTGTAGCCGTAAGGTGCGGGTCTCTTGGACCCCCTCTTGGGTTTTTGAAGGCAAAAGCCGTTCGGGCGCCAGCTTCTCGCAGCCCAATCCCACCACCAGCACTTCGCCGCCGAAATTGGGATTGACCGCCAGATTTTGCAACGTGCGGATCGGCACCACCGCTGCTGGGGCGTTGATGGCGACGCCGCAACCATAGGCATGGGTCAGCACCACCACATCATCCACATTGGGATATTTGGGCAAGAGTTCGGCCTTGATGCGCTTGAGAGCGAATTCCATGGTGCCCGACACGCACTGAACGCTGGTGGATACCGCCAGGATGTTCTTGGTCCCCACCGTGCCGTCGGCGTTGCGGTAGCCTTCGAAAGTGTGGCCGGTCAGCGGTTCCGGCTTGCGCGGCGGGCGGGTCGCCATCTCCAGCTGGTCCAGCGGCGGAGCGGCGCCCATCACGACATTGTCTTCATTGACCCAGTCGCCACGCTTGATGTCGCCTTTGGCGGCGCCGATCACTTCGCTGTAGCGGATGATGTTGCCGCCATCGGCGATGTCGGCCAGCGCCACCTTGTGGCCCTGGGGCACGAAATGGTTCAGCACCAGTCCGTCGGCAAAGCTGCTGCCGGCGGGCAGGCCCAGCCCGTTGACGATGATGGCGACATTGTCGCCCGGCGCGACCTGGATGCGGCGCGGTTCTTCGTGTGGCGGTTTGGCTTGGACATTCATGGGGGAAGTATAGCGGTCCTTACCGCACCAGGCACGGCTTCTTGGGATCGAATTTCCAGCCCGGGATCAGGAACTGCATGGCGGCAGCATCGTCGCGGGCCCCGTCGCCCAGCGTCTTATAGGTGGCATGGGCTTTTTCCACCTCGGCCATGTCCAGTTCCACGCCCAGCCCGCCACGCTTGGGCACTGCCACCAGGCCGCCCTTGATCTGGAATGGCTCCTTGGTCAGGCGCTGGCCATCCAGCCAGATCCAGTGGGTGTCGATGGCCGTGACCTTGCCCGGCGCGGCCGCGCCGACGTGGGTGAACATGGCCAGCGACACATCGAAATGGTTGTTCGAATGGCTGCCCCAGGTCAGGCCCCAGTCGCGGCAGGT
>CANCMM010000026.1:0-11265 GCA_947379335.1 Alphaproteobacteria bacterium
GAGGGCGCCGGCATCAAGTCGGCAACCGTGCAGATTAAGGGCCATAACGCCTACGGCTGGCTCAAGAACGAAAACGGCGTGCACCGGCTGGTGCGGATCTCGCCGTTCGATTCCAACGCAAGGCGTCACACCTCATTCTCCAGCGTCACGGTCTATCCGGTGATCGACCAGTCGATCGAGATCGACATTGCCGAAAAGGACGTGCGCATCGACGTCTATCGCGCCTCGGGCGCCGGCGGCCAGCATGTCAACAAGACCGAAAGCGCGGTGCGCATCACCCATCTGCCCACCAGCATCGCGGTGGCCTCGCAGAGCGAGCGCAGCCAGCACCAGAATCGCGCCATCTGCTGGGACATGCTGAAGTCCAAGCTTTACGAGATTGAGCTGGAAAAGAAGAAGGCCGAGACCGGCGCCTTTGTCGGCGAAAAGAAAGAGATCGGCTGGGGCCACCAGATCCGCTCTTACGTCCTGCAGCCCTATCAGCTGGTGAAGGACCTGCGCACCGGCGTGGAAAGCCGCACGCCTTCGGACGTGCTGGACGGCGATCTCGATGCCTTCATGGCAGCCGCACTTGCACAAGAAGTCGGCGGCAAGCCGAAAGAAAAGATCGAAGATTTGGAATAGTTAGTTGGTGACCGGGCTGAGCGGCGCAAACAGCGCCGACGGCGCGGCAGCGGGCCGCGCTGCCGGCTTCTGCGTCGCTTCGGTCACGCCTTCGCCCAGCGGATTGTCGCTATGGCGGCAATTGCCTTCGAAGAACGCGCCCGATTCCACGGCAAAGGCTTCGTGCAGGATGTCGCCTTCGACATGGCTGGTGGCGGCCAGCAGGACCTTGCGGGCGCGGATGCGGCCGACCACCTTGCCGCGCACCGTCACGTCCTCGGCATAAACCTCGCCATGAATTTCGGCCTTTTCGCCGATCACCAGGCCGACGCTGCGCACATCGCCTTCCACCAGGCCATCGACCTGGATGTCGCCGGTGGAATTGAGGGTGCCGTTGATCACCATGTCGGCGCTGATGATGGAGGGCGCCGACAAGGCGCGGGCGCGCTTGGGGGCGGCGGCCGGCGCCTGGGGTGCCATCGGCTGCGGCGTCGCGATGGTGTCTTTGCTTTTGCTAGAGAACATGGCG
This sequence comes from Alphaproteobacteria bacterium, assembly GCA_947379335.1. GTDB lineage: Bacteria > Pseudomonadota > Alphaproteobacteria > Micropepsales > Micropepsaceae > Rhizomicrobium. Next base: position 1,133 of record CANCMM010000026.1, read on the forward strand.
GCCCGCCTCGATGAAGTTGTTGGGGTTCTTCACGACGTCATCATACCAGACTTCGTAATGCACATGGGGTCCGGTGCTGCGGCCCGTGGAACCCACCCGGCCCAGGCCCGCGCCTTTGCCGATTCGGGTTCCCACCCGCACATTGATCGCGGACAGATGGCCATAGCGCGTGTGGATGCCATAGCCGTGATCGATCTCCACCATGTTGCCATAACCGCCCTTGTTGCCGGCGAACACCACGGTTCCCGGGGCTGTGGCATGCACCACGCTGCCCCAGGGGCCGGCAAAGTCGATGCCGGGATGGAAGGCATAGCGGCCGGTAAAGGGATCGACGCGGGCGCCAAAGCCGCTGCTCCTGTCGAAGCTGGCAGTGGAAACCGGCATGGACAGCGGCACATGGTCCATCGCCGCCGACAGGCCGTTCAGCTGGTTCAGCACCGCGGAGGCATTGAGATAGGCATGGGTGAAGCCCGGATCGGAGATGCCTTCGATCTTCACCTGGTCCAGCGAAATCTCGGGGCCGCCCACGCCCTCGCTGCCGGCAATCTTGCGGGCGAAGGCGTCGGGATTGATGCCGGTGCGGCGCATGACATTGCGCAAGGTGCCCACGCCCTGATCCAGCGCGCCTTCGGTTTTTGCCATCAGCACGGTTTCGGAATCGCCGATATGGGAGACGCGCGCGGTCTGCTCGGCCAGGGCGCGCAGGGCAGGATGCTGGGCATAGGCCGCGGGTATTTCTTTTACCGGATGGGCGGCGACATGGACGCTGGCGGTGACGGACTGGAACAGGGCGGCGAAGCGCTGCATCGCGTGGTCCAGCATGCTGGATTTGACCGGGCGGGCGGTGCGCGGCTGCGGTGCGGCCGGGCCGGGCATCACCACCAGCTGGGACGATCCGGCATCGTCGGCATTGATGTCGGACGGCGCTTCCACATCAGGTGCGCCACTGCGGGCGACCTCGCCGCGCGCGGCCAGCGGCGCCAGCGAGGGCATGGGGGAGGCGGGCGCGGGTATGCCGCCGCGCACGCCGACCGCAGCCTGCACCTGGTTGGCACGGTTGAGGAAGCCGGCAATGGCATTCTGCTTGGCCTGCAGCGAATCCGCAGTGGCCTTGAAGTGGTCTTCGGCGGAAACCAGCGCGCCGTTCAGCTCGTCATAGGAAATCTGCAGATCGGCGACGCGGTTCTCATAGGCCGCCTGCATCTGCTGGTAGCGGTGATCCTTGGCGGCGATAATGCGGTCCTTGAAGATCACGTTCACGGTGGCGAAAGCCACCCAGCCCAGGAAGATCAAAGTCAGGCCCGCAAGCGTCGCCTGCAGCGAAGGACCGAAGGTGAAGAACTGCACCCGCCCGTCGCTGCGGATATAGATCTGGCGTTCGGGGAAGGTGGTGTGAATCCACGCCCAGGCGCGTTCCAGGAACGTCGCCTTCTTTTGCGCAGAATGAGGATCTGATGCGTCCATGCCGCCACCGGCAGGCATATCACCCGCACCGCGCTTGCCGATCAAGCTGCGGTGCCAGAAAAACGAGCGTGAGGTTAACCGGGGGGTTAACGCGCGGCGCCAAGGGCTTTTGAAGTGGCTTTTCATAGCGCCTTCGCAGCCTCCAGCACCGCCTCGACATGGCCGGGCACCTTAACCTTGTGCCATGCCTGTTCGATGACACCCTTGGCATTTACCAGGAAGGTGGCGCGCTCCATCCCCATATACTTGCGGCCATACAGGGTCTTCTCGCCCCACACGCCCCAGTCCTTGGCGATTCTGATGTCGGGATCCGAACCCAGGGCGATCTTCAATTTGTGCTTCTTGCGGAATTTGACATGGGATTCCAGGCTGTCTTTGGAAATCCCCAATACCGTTACGCCAAGCTTGTCGAACTTCTTCAGGCTTTCGGAAAAACCAATGGCCTGCTTAGTGCAGCCTGAGGTGTCGTCCTTGGGATAGAAATACACGACATAGGGCGCGCCTTTGAGGCCGGCCGAGGTCAGTGCCTCGCCGTCATCGCATCCGATCTTGAAAGAGGGGGCCTTGTCGCCCGCTTCCAACGCCATCAAAGTTCCCAAGCCCTTCTAACAAATCGGATTTAACCCCATCTGGCCGGTCCGGTGCAATCGCAGCATCGTAGCAAGAGGCTGGAACATTTGCCCTTTTTAGGCCTAACAGTCGTAATAAAGCTCCCGATCCCCTGAGAAACCCTGCGTGAAGCTGCCTTTTGCCCATTACATAAAGGCCCACCACATCAGCCGAGCGGCGCTGACAGCGGGGGTTCTGGTCGCCGCCATCGTGTTTTTTGTGGTGGGCGCGGGCCTGCGCCTGTTGTGGGGACCGGTATCCTTGGGGCCGCTGCGGGGCACCTTGGCGGGCGCTATCCAGACGGCTCTCCCGGGTATCAATCTGGATTATGATCATGCCGCCATTGAATGGAGCCGCGACCAGGGCCGGGTGAACCTGGTGGTGCTGGGTGCGCGCATTGCCGATTCTCACGGCAAGGTGGTGCTCACCGCGCCCAAGGCGGCGATCGGGCTGAAGGCCGCGCCCTTCCTGCAGGGCAAGTTCGTCGTCCAGCGCATCACCCTGGTGGGGGTGCAGTTCACCCTGGTGCACATGAAGAACGGCCGCATCCGGCTGGGCAGCCAGAAGGATGCGGGCGATGACGACATCATCGGGCGCATCAGCGACGTCATCAATTCGCGGGGATCGGAGTCCTCGTCGCTGGAAAGTTTCGCGGTGCGGGAGGCCAGGCTGGGCCTGTATGACGAGATCACCGGCTTCAACCTGACCGCGCCGCGCGCCAGCCTGGTGCTGCGTGCCAAAGGCGACACCATCGTCACCAGCTTCGACGCCAATGTGATCATCTCGGGCAGCGCCAGCCACATCACCGCCGATATCACCATCCCGCCCGGCAAGGGCCCCGTCGCGGGCAGCTTGGCGGTGACAGGGCTGGATCTTCGCGCGCTGGGACGGAACACCCCGTTCTTCGCCGGCGTGAAGAACCTGCCGATGGTGGTCAGCGCCTCCAGCGAGTTCCGCATGGATGCCGGAAGCAAGCTGGGCATGGCCGCCTTCGATCTCGCCGCCACGGGCGAAGTGCCGGTCGACGCCATGAAGGGCAAGGCGCTGCATATCAACAGCTTGCGACTGGTTGGGCGCTATGACGGCGTGACCCGGCACCTGGCGCTGACCACGGCCGATCTGAACGCCAAGGAAGCGCGCGCCTTGTTCAAAGGGGCCGGCGATTTCTTTTATGACGGAGCCGGAAAGCTTGAGCGTGTGCATGCCGAACTTGCCGCCCATGACGTCGCGCTGGACATGCCGGGTGTGTTCCCGGACGCCATCGGCTACCAGTCGGTGACGGTGGCGGCCGATTACCTGACCGGCCCACGCCAGTTCAATTTCACCAAGCTCGCGGTTGCCGCCCAGGGCTTTGCGCTGGATGCCTCGGGCACCCTCACCCTGAACGACAATGGCGCGCCGGGAATCGTGGCCAAGGCGCGCATTCCCGCCATTCCGGTGCGCACCTTGTTGAAGTACTGGCCGCTGCCTGTGGCGCCGGGCGCCCGCAGCTGGATCGACGAAAATATCTTTGCCGGCACGATGGGGCCGCTGGAAGCGATGACCAATTTCCCGCCCGGCATGCTGGACCAGGACATCCTGCCGGAAGATTCGCTGAAGCTGACCTTCGCCATGAAGGACATGGAAGGCAATTACATCAAGGGTCTGACGCGCGCCACCAATGTGACGGGCGACGCCGTCATGACCGGCGATACCTTCAAGGCCAATCTCACATCCGGGCGCATCGGACCACTGACCGCGAAGAACGGCACTGTCCTGATCCCCAACCTGCACCAGGTGGGAACGGTCGGGGAGTTCGGCGTGCGTGTCGAAGGCGCCATGACCGACGTGATGACGTTGATCGACATGAAGCCGCTGAGCTATCCCACCAAGTTCGGCATCGATCCCAAAACCACGGGCGGCCAGGTCGGCGCCGACCTGATGTTCAAGGTGCCGATGCTGGCGAACCTGCCGGTGGACGATGTCGGCATCTCGGTGAAGGCGGTGGCGAGCGACTTCGCCGTGACCCTGGGCGGCAAGACACGGTTGACCGATGGCGCGGTGACCTTCGAGGTCGATAACACCCATCTGCATCAGTATGGCGTCATCAACCTGGCCGATGCGCGGCTGGCGGTGGACTGGACCGAGGATTTCCGCACCAAGGATCCGGTCACCACCAAGCTGACGGTGAAAGGCCCGATGACCGAGGGCGCGCGCGGGGCGCTGAACATCAACCTGCTGCGCTTCTTTCGCGGCACGGTGCCCATCACCGCCGACATCACCGGCCACCGGGGCAGCCTGCTGCATGCCGATGTGGCGGTGGATTTCACCCCGGCGCTTTTGACGGTGCCCATCGTCAACCTGGAAAAAACGCCGGGCCAGGCAGCTAGCGGGCGCATCGGGGTCGATTTCGCGCCCGGCAATGTGGTCCAGGACCAGACCATCCGCATCAGCGGGCCGTTCCTGAACCTCAGCGGAACCGCCGACTTCAACCGCAATGGCGACCTGACGGTGCTAAACTTCCCGTCCGTGAAAATGGGGCCGCTCAACGACCTGTCCTTCCAGCTTTCGCGCAGCGCCACCGGGGGCGATGATTACCTGCTGCGCGGCCATTCGCTGGACGGCTCCAAGATCGGGCGCACCGGCTCCAACGAGCAGCCGGGAGGGGGCGCGGCCGGTCCGCCGCCCGACGATACCCCGCAGGGCAAATTCCATATCAACGCCAAGCTGGACCGCATGGCGATGCGCAGCGGCGTTTCCATCACGCCGTTCAACCTGGACCTGGCGGGTATCGGTATGCGTCCGTCGGCAGTAAGCCTCAGCGGCAATCTGGTGTTGAATACCAAAAGCGCACCGATCGCGGCCAATCTCGAGACCACCAGTGCAGGCCGCAAAGTGGCGCTGACCGCGGGCGATGCGGCGCTGCTGGCGCGCGGCGTGTTCGCCTTTGAAAGCATGCGGGGCGGGGCGCTCACCGCCACCGTCAATTTGCCGGGTCAGGCCAGCGACAGCGTCAATCCGTCAAACCCCGCGCCCGATTTCACTGGCGTGCTGAACATCAAGAATTTCCAGCTGATCAACCAGCCCATGATCAGCCGCCTGTTCGCGGCCGGATCGCTGACCGGCCTCGGCGACCTGATGGGCGGCGACGGCATCAGCATCGATGAATGGAATTTCCCCTTCACCTCCAAGAATAACGTGATCGGCGTGAACGGCGCGCGCGCCGCGGGGCGGGCGATCTGCGCCACCTCCGACGGCTATATCGACCGGCCGCGCGGCACCCTGGCGCTGAAAGGCTCGCTGGTGCCGGCCTGCGGCGTCAATTCGCTGATCAGCAACATTCCGCTGTTGGGCGATCTCCTGGCGTCCAAGAAGGGTGAGGGCGTGTTGAGCGCCACCTACTCGGCCACCGGCAACATGGAACAGCCCAATATCAGCACCAATCCGCTGTCCATGCTGGCGCCGGGCATCTTCCGCCGCATCTTCGAAGGCCATATCCCGACCCAGAAGGACGCGCCGTCCAATGCGCAGCCGCAAGCGGCCGCGCCGGCACCCAAGGCGTCCAGTCCCAACTAGGTCGGCTTTACGAGAACGTGCTTTCTCTTGCCGCTCGACAGCTTGAGCACGCCATCGCTGTTCAGCGCGCTGGCATCGACCGTCGTGAGGAGCGGTTTGCCGAAGGCAAACGAAATGGTCCTGCGGACCATTTCGAGCGACGAACGCCCGGAGCATAAGCGACGGGCGCGCAGCGACTTATATTGGTCTGACTAGGAAGTGTTTCTTTTTTCCGAGCGATAGTTTGATTACTCCGGTGGGGGAGACATCGCTGCGAAAAACTTTGGCACGAACGTCTGTTACCACTTCATCGTTGACGCGAATTCCGCGACCCTCAATGTGGCGCCGGGCCTCGCTACTGGAAGTTGTTAAGCCCGTTAAAAACGCGAGTTGGGTTACAAGCAATCCATCATCATCCAGCAGCGAGCCTACGAGATCTTTTGTGGGCAGGCCTTCCGCAGAGGCGCCTTCTTCAAAAGTGCGGCGCGCAGTGTCGGATACTTTGCCGGCGGCTTCGCGGCCGTGCAGGATCGCGGTGGCTTCGGTCGCCAGCACCTTCTTGGCGTCGTTCAGTTCGGCGCCCTGCAGCTTTTCCAGCCGCGCGATTTCCGTCTCCGGCAGTTCGGTGAAAAGACGCAGGAAACGGCCGACGTCACCGTCCTCGGTGTTGCGCCAGAACTGCCAGTAATCATAGGGTGACACGCGATTGGCATTCAGCCACACCGCGCCGGCGGCGGTCTTGCCCATCTTGGTGCCCGAGGCGGTGGTGATCAGCGGCGTGGTCAGCCCGAACAGTTGGGCGCTTTCCATGCGGCGGCCCAGGTCGATTCCGGAAACGACATTACCCCACTGGTCCGAGCCGGAAGATTGCAGCTTGCAGCCATAGCGCTTGTAGAGCTCGACGAAATCATAGGCCTGCATGATGGAATAGTTGAATTCCAGGAAGGACAGCGGCTGGTCGCGGTCCAGCCGCAGCTTGACGCTGTCCATGGTCAGCATGCGGTTGACCGAAAAGTGCCGGCCGACATCGCGCAGGAAGGGAATGTAATCCAGCTTGTCCAGCCACTCGGCATTGTCCACCAGGATGGCGTCGTTGGGGCCGTCGCCGAATTTCAGCAGATGGCGGATACCGCCCAGGATGCTTTGCTTGTTGGCCTCGATCTGCTCCGGCGTCAGGATCAACCGCGTTTCGTCCTTGCCGGAGGGATCGCCGGCCTTGGTGGTGCCGCCGCCCATCAGCAGGATGGGGCGGTGTCCGGCCTGTTGCAGGCGGCGCAGGGTCATCAGCTGCACCAGGCTGCCGACATGCAGGCTGTCGGCGGTGCAGTCGAAACCGATATAGGCAGTGACCCGTTCCCTGGCGAACAGCGCATCCAGGTCCTGGGGCGCCGAGCAATCGTAATAGGCCCCGCGCGCGGCGAAGGTCTTGAGGAATTCGGACTGGAAAGCGGGCGCGGCGGGCATACTATGGACTCAGGTCACGGCAAGCAGGCGGCATAGCATAGATGGGCGAAATCTTGAAAGTCATAGGCCTGATGAGCGGCACCTCGCTGGACGGCGTGGATGCGGCCCTGCTGGATACCGATGGCGAAAATGTGGTCCGCACCGGTCCCAGCCTGACTGTGCCCTATGACGCGAGCACCCGCGCCCAACTGCGCGGCGCACTGGAAACGGCCTTGGGAATGGCCAAGGGCGCGGCGGTGCCTGCGTCCATCATCGAGGCGGAACGGGTGCTGACCGAGGTTCACGCCCGAGCCGTGGCGGCGTTGCTGGACAAGGTGAAGCTGAAAGCGGGCGATATCGACCTGATCGGCTTTCACGGCCAGACCATCTTGCACCGGCCGCAACAAAGCTGGACCTGGCAGATCGGCGATGGGGCGCTGCTGGCGAAATTGACCGGCATCGATGTGGTGAATGATTTCCGCAGCGCCGATGTGGCGGCGGGCGGGCAGGGCGCCCCTCTCATGCCGCTGTATCACGCGGCGCTGGCGCGAAAATCCGCGCAGCCCTCACCGCTGGTGCTGACCAATATCGGCGGCGTGGCGCAGGTCACCTACATGGATGGCGATACGGTCATCGCTTTCGATACCGGTCCCGGAAATGCGCCGATCGACGACTGGATGCAGCGCCATACCGGCAAGCCGGTGGACACCAATGGCGAACTTGCGCGCAGCGGAACGGTCAATGAGGCGGCGCTGGCGAAGATGCTGGACAATCCGTTCTTTGCGCGATTGCCGCCGAAGTCGCTGGACCGGATGGATTTCGGCATGGATGCGGTGGAGGGCCTGTCACCCGCCGACGGCGCCGCCACCCTGGCCGCCTTCACCGCAGCTTCCATCGCGAAGGCGCGCGATCACTTCCCCAAGCCTGCCGTCAGTTGGATCATCACCGGCGGCGGCCGGCACAACAGCTTCCTGATGGAGCAGTTGAGAGCGCATGTGCAAGCGCCGGTTTTGAAAACCGAAGACGTGGCCTGGGACGGTGACGCCATGGAAGCGGAAGGCTTCGCCTATCTGGCGGTCCGCGCGAAGAAAGGTTTGCCACTGTCGTTGCCGACCACGACCGGCGTCAAGGCGCCGATGACCGGTGGAAAATTCTGGAAAGCGCTTTAGCGGCCTTCGCGCGGCTTGCTCATCATGTTGGAGACATAGTCTTTCACCGTCTCCACCACGTCCGCTTCATGCTTGTCGAAGAAGTGATTGGCGCCGTCGATCTTGTTGTAGGTGATCTTGATGCCCTTCTGGGCGGTCAGACGGTCCACCAGCTTCTGCACATCCGGCTCGGGCACCACATTGTCCTTGGTTCCATGCACGATCAGGCCCGATGCCGGACAGGGCGCCAGGAAGGCGAAGTCGTACATGCTGGCTGGCGGGGCGATGGAGACAAAGCCGGTGATCTCCGGCCGGCGCATCAGAAGCTGCATGCCGATCCAGGCGCCGAAGCTGATGCCGCACACCCACACATTGGACGGGTTGGGATAGAGCGTGTTCATCCAGTCCAGCACGGCGGCGGCGTCGGACAGTTCGCCCGCGCCATTGTCGAAGCTGCCCTGGCTGCGGCCCACGCCGCGGAAATTGAAGCGCACGGTGGTGCAGCCCAGGCCGTGGAACATGTGGAAGAGGTCATAGACCAGCGGATTGTTCATGGTGCCGCCGAACTGGGGATGGGGGTGCAGCACCAGCGCCATGGGGGCGCCGGGGTTCTTTTGCCGCTGATAGCGCGCTTCGATGCGCCCCGCGGAGCCGGGCAGAATGATATCGGGCATGGAGACCTTTTTCCCACCGCGCATTTGCAAGCGAAAAACTTGGTTTTTCCGGGGTCTGAGTTCCCTTAAAACCTTTTATTTTTCAATCACTTGCAGAATGACGAACCAACGAACTGTGAATACTTGACCATTCTACTCAGGAACTCTATATCCCGGGCCATCAGGCACCCCTGGCGGCTTGGCGCCCTCTCTACACCGGGAGGGGGGTCAAAAAGCAAGGAAAAACGCCTCTTTATGGAAGGAAAGCTGACATGCGGCTGAGCACCAAGGGACGTTATGCGGTGATGGCGATGGCCGACCTGGCCGGGAACGCCGCGGACGTCCAGATGCCGGATGCGCCCAAGCCGGTTGCGCTGGCCGATATCGCCGCCCGCCAGGACATTTCCCTCTCTTATCTGGAACAGCTGTTCGCCAAGCTGCGGCGCGGCGGTCTGGTGACGTCGGTGCGCGGGCCGGGCGGCGGCTATCGCCTGTCGCGGCCCAGCGGAGAACTGCGCATCGCCGACATCATTTTGGCGGTGGACGAACCCATCGCCGCCACCCGCTGCAAGACCGGCAGCACCAAGGGCTGCACCAAGACCGGGGCGCGCTGCGTCACCCATGACCTGTGGGAAGAACTGGGGCAGCAGATCCATGTCTTCCTGTCGTCGGTGTCGCTGGCCGATGTGGTGGAACGCCGGGTGCTGGGCCGCGCCAAGCCTTGCAATGATTTGGGCAATGACCTGGGCAACGAGTTGAGCGTCGCGGGCGAAATCGCCGCCGCCGAGTAACAGCATATGCATTATCTGGATCACAACGCGACTTCGCCTTTGCGCCCCGAGTGCCTCTCGGCCATGACCCATGCCCTTGGCATCGGCGGCAACCCGTCATCCCCGCATGCGGCGGGGCGCGCCGCGCGCGCTATCGTCGAAGATGCCCGCGAAAAGGTCGCCGCCCTGGCCGGTGCCCGGTCCGAGCAGATGATCTTCACCAGCGGCGCCACCGAATCCATCCATCTGGCCATCTTCGGCGCCGTGGAAGCTTCGCTGGAAGGCGAAGATTCGCGCAAGGCGCGCATCACCCGCCTGTTTGTCTCCGCCATCGAGCACAAAGCGGTGACCGCCACGGCCCGGAAGCTGGCGGAGCGTTTTCCCTGGGTGCGGCTGGAGATCTTGCCGGTGACGGCGGACGGCGTACTGGACACCGAAGCGCTGCGTGTGGCGCTGCGCGAAGGCAAGGGCCGTGCCCTGGTGGCGGTGATGGCCGCCAACAACGAGATCGG
>CANCMM010000027.1:0-11263 GCA_947379335.1 Alphaproteobacteria bacterium
GGAGTCATAGCGGCCGCCGCCGGCGATCTGCACCGGGCCTTCCTTGTCGCGCGCCCACAGCTCGAACACAAAGCCGGTGTAATATTCCATGTTGCGGCCGAAATGGGCGGTGAACTGCACCCGCGCCGGATCGATGTTCAGCGATTTCAGGGTCGCCAGCCGCGCGTCCATCGCCGCCAGTTGCGGGTCCAGGTTGATGCCGGCCGTCGCCAGAAGTGCGCGCACTTTGGCCAGGGACTCTTCGGCGGGGCCCGAAATGTCCAGCAGCTGGGCGATGACGTCGGAGATCTTGGCATCCAAGTGCAGCTTCGCCGCATCCGCCGCCCGGTCCAAGGCACGGGTGATGATGTCTTCGCGCGTGCGCCCTGCCATCGGCGCGTCGCCGCGCGCATCCAGCAAGGCTTCGATTTCTTCGCGGGTGCCCGGCAGCTTGGCCTTGCCGTCGCCGTGGCCCAGCCAATAGAGCAGGCTTTCGACATAACCGGCGCGCCAGAAATGGCGCTTGAGGCGCGAGCGCCAGCCCGCCGGCAGCGCCAGCGCATCCACCAACGCATTGAACAACGCCAAATCACCCATGCGGATGGTGAAATCCGACAACCCGCAAACCTTCAGCGCATCCACCACCAGGGAGAGGATTTCGGTTTCACCCGCGGCGCGGTCTTCCAGGCCCAGCAACTCCACGCCCGCCTGGAAGAACTGGGTGGGGCGATGCGGTTCGCCTGGCTGGTGACGGAATACCAGCCCGTTATAGGCGATGCGCGCCGGAAAACTGCGTTTGCTCATCACCGCTTCGCGGCAGATGGGAATGGTGAGATCGGGACGCAGGCATAGCTCGCGGCCCGACGGGTCCATCAGGGTGAACGTGCGGCGGCGGATTTCTTCGCCGGAGCGGTCCAGGAAAATCTCGGCCGGCTGCAGCACCGCCGGTTCTTCGCGGCCGTAACCACGGCTGGCGAACAGGCCCAGCAGTGACACCGCCTGGCCGTTCAACGCTTCAATCGCCTTGCCGTCGTAATAGGGAAAGGCGGGCATCAGGCCCTGCCCTTCAGCATCGCCTTTACTTCCGCCACCAGGCCGCTGCGCGAAACGCTCTTCTGCGCCTCGCGATTGGCTACCCATTCGGCGCGGCTTTCCACCGACTTGGCCAGCTCGGCGCCCAGCGCGAGGTCCTTCAAGGTGACTTCGCCCCGGGCGCGCTCATCACCGCCCTCAATGATCGCGATGGCCGCGCCGCGCTTGTCGGCATATTTGAACTGATCGCCCATCTTGCCGTTGCCGACATAGGCCTCGGCGCGGATGCCGGCGGCGCGCAATTCCTGCACCATGGCAAAAGACGCCGCCGCTTCGGCCTTGTCGAACACCGTGACGACCACCAGCGGAGAGACGGCCGCGCCCACAAGCCCGCGCGAGGTCAGCGCGCTCATCAGGCGCGACACGCCGATGGAAACGCCGGTGGCCGGCACCTGCTGTCCGGTGAAGCGCGCCACCAGATCGTCATAACGCCCGCCGCCCGCCACCGAGCCGAACACGACGTCTTCACCGTCTTCGTTCTGGATGGGGAAGGTCAGTTGCGCCTCGAACACCGCGCCGGTGTAGTAATCCAGCCCGCGCACCACGCCGGTGTCGAACAGCACCCGGTCGGGTCCATAGCCGCAAGCCTGCAGCAGCCGCACGATCTGTTCCAGTTCGTTGAGACCGGCTGCGCCGACAGCGCTCGATCCCACCAGGGTGCCGATCTGGCGCAGGTGTGCGTCTTCGTCTGCCGCATCGGGGGCGACAAAGGCCAATATGCGATGGGCCTGGTCAGCGGTCAGTCCCGCGCCCTTGGTGAAGTCGCCGGATTCGTCCTTGCGGCCCTCACCCAACAACGCCGAAACACCTTCGACACCAAGCCGGTCGATCTTGTCGATGGCACGCAGCACGATGCCACGCCGCACGCGATCTTCCAGCGCCACGCCGCTGGCTTCCAGAACGCCATCCAGCAGTTTGCGATTGTTCAGCTTGACGATGTAATCGCCGCGCTTGAGACCCAGCGCCTCCAGCGTGTCGGACAGCATCATCAGCAGTTCGGCATCGGCCGACGCGCTGGCGCTGCCCACCGTGTCAGCGTCGAACTGGGTGAATTCGCGGTAGCGGCCGGGACCGGGCTTTTCGTTGCGCCACACGCTGCCCACCTGGTAACGGCGGAACGGCTTGGCGAGATGCTGGAAGTTGGCCGCGACATGGCGGGCGAGCGGCGCCGTCAGGTCATAGCGCAGGCTCATCCACTGTTCGTCATCGTCCTTGAGCGAGAACACGCCTTCATTGGGGCGATCCACGTCGGGCAGGAACTTGCCCAGCGCGTCGGTATATTCGAAGGCCGGCGTCTCCAAGGGATCGAAGCCATAGCTTTCATAGACGCTGCGAATGGTCGCCAGCATTTTTTGCTCGGCCATGATTTCGGCGGCGCCACGATCGCGGAAGCCGCGCGGCAGCCTGGCCTTGGGTTTGACTTGTTTGGGCGGGGACATGGGAATCTGCTGAATCTTCGAGTTGGCGGGGGTTGTACCGGCCCCCCGGCATGGCGGCAAGGAACCGGCAGAAAATATTACAAATCAACGGCTTAAAAGCGCGCCGCTTTGTCCCTTGCGCTGGCCCATGCTGCAATGCGAACTAAACAAAAGACTTGAGGGGAACCGCCTGTGGCCGAAAGCAAAGTCTATCCCGATGCGGCGGCGGCCCTCAAAGGCCTGACCTTTGACGGCATGACCGTGATGTCGGGCGGTTTCGGCCTGTCGGGCAATCCCGAAAACCTGATCACCGCGCTGAAGGAAGACGGGGTTAAGAACATCACCGTCATCGCCAACAATTGCGGCGCCGACGGGCTGGGCCTGTGGGTGCTGCTGAACAGCGGCCAGATCAAGAAGATGATCTCGTCCTATGTCGGCGAGAACAAGCTGTTCGAAGAACTCTACCTCACCGGCAAGTTGGAGCTGGAGCTGAACCCGCAAGGCACCCTGGCGGAGCGCATCCGCGCCGGCGGCGCCGGGATTCCCGCCTTCTATACCCGCACTGGCGTCGGCACGGTGGTGGCGGACGGCAAGCCCACCGAAGTGTTCGACGGCCTCACCTATGTGCGCGAGCGCTGGCTGAAGGCCGACCTGTCCATCGTCAAGGCCTGGAAGGGCGACACCGAAGGCAACCTCGTCTATCGCAAGACCGCGCGCAATTTCAATCCGGTAATGGCCACGGCCGGCAAGGTCACCATCGCCGAAGTGGAAGAACTGGTCGAGCCGGGCCAGCTCGACGCGGACACCATCCACACGCCGGGAATTTTCGTGCAGCGCATCGTGCAAGGCCGTGACTACAAGAAGCTGATCGAGCGGGTGACGACGCGTCCCCGTCCTGATTCAAAAAATTCTGGCACGGGAGGCGTATAATGGGCTGGTCTCGCGAAGACATCGCCGCCCGCGCCGCGCGCGAGTTGAAAGATGGCTTCTACGTCAATCTGGGGATCGGCATCCCGACCCTGGTGGCCAATTACATTCCCGCTGGCCTGAAAGTTACCCTGCAGAGCGAGAACGGCATGCTGGGCATGGGCCCCTTCCCCTATCCGGGCGAGGAAGATGCCGACCTGATCAACGCCGGCAAGCAGACCATCACCGAATTGCCGATGACCAGCTATTTCTCATCGGCCGACAGCTTCGCCATGATCCGCGGCGGCCATATCGACCTGTCGGTGCTGGGCGCGATGGAAGTGTCCGAAGACGGGGACATCGCCAACTGGATGATCCCGGGCAAGATGGTCAAGGGCATGGGCGGCGCCATGGACCTGGTGGCCGGCGTCAAGAAGATCGTCGTGGTGATGGAACACACCAACAAGGCGGGCGAGAGCAAGATCCTGAAGAAGTGCGATCTGCCGCTGACCGGCACCCAATGCGTCGACATGATCATATCCGACCTCTGCGTCTTTACCCTGGAACGCGGCAAGAAGGGGCTGACGCTGGTTGAGCTGGCGCCCGGCGTCACTCTGGAAGAAGTCACCGCCAAGACCCGGGCCAAGTTCGCCTCGGCTCTTTGACGCTCCGCATGAGCCCGCGCCTTTGGCGCCGCCTGTGGCGGCATCATCTTCCTTTTGCCCTGGTAACAGCGGCCGTCGTTTGGCTTTTCTATGCCACCCGGCCCTATCCCGACGTCATCACCCGGCTGAGCTTTTCCACCGCCTGGCCGGCGCTGGTGCTGTTGACGGTGACCCTGGCGATCGGCCCGTGGCGCGTCTTGACCCGCAAGCCACAAGCCTTGTCGGTGGATCTGCGCCGCGATATCGGCATCTGGGCCGGGATCACCGGCGTCCTGCATGCCGGCATCGGCCAGTGCGTGCATCTGCGCGGGCGACCCTGGCTCTATTACATCTATGAAAAGGCCCAGGAACATCTGCTGCCGATACGGCATGACATGTTCGGCCTTGCCAATTTCACCGGCCTGTTCGCCGCCCTGATCCTGCTGGCGCTACTGGTCACATCCAACGACGCTTCGCTGCGCAAGCTGGGCCTGCCCGGCTGGAAGAGCCTGCAACGCTGGAACTATGCCTGCTTCGGCCTCACCGTGTGCCACACCTTCGGCTATATCGCGGGAATCGAAAGCCTGGAGGCGGCAGCCATCATCACCGCAAGCCTGTGCGTGGCAATCACGCTTTGGCTGCAATGGGAAGGCTGGCGCAGCCGCGCCTAGCTACTTCACCACCACGCCGCCCACCGTTTCGGAGCCGGTGCCACTGCATCCCACCGCGCCATAGCGCACGAATTTCTGGATGCGCTTTCCAGTATCCACTTCCGCCGTGTAGATGTTGCCGCTGCTGTCCAGGCTGACCTGGTGCAGCCAGTGGAACTGGCCGGCATTGCGGCCTGAGCGGCCCAGCCGTCCCAGCTCCTGCAAATTGGCACGGTTGAGCAGATAGATCGTCATGTTGGAATTGTCGCCGACATAGAGACAACTCTGCCCCTTGTCCTTGGAGAAGTTCAGCGACACCGAGGTGCCCGGCATGGCCGGAATGGTCTCGGTGCTGCCGCTGATCCAGCGCTCGGCGACGAAACCGCACTTGCCCGCCACGCCATCGGGATTGCTGCATGGCTTGCCCAGCGCCGCGCTCCCGGCGTCGAACACCTGGATGCGGTCATTGCCGCGGTCGCAAACATAAATCTTGCCGTCATCGGCCAGCTTGATGCAGTGGACCGGGTTGCGGAAGAAGGCGGGCTTCTTGTTGCCCTTGGCTGCATCCGGCAGCCAGCGTCCGGCCGCCGCCGCCGCCGCATCATCCACCGGATTGCCGCCATAGGCGCCAAAGTGGCCGATATACTTTCCCGTATTGGCATCCACGATCAGGATGCGGCGGTTGCCGTAACCGTCGGCGACATAAAGTCGGTTGGTCTTGGCATCCACCACCATGTCGGCCGGCAGATACAGCAGCGGCGTGCCGTTGATGCCGCCACTGGTATCGTTGCTGGCGGGCGCGGTGGGCGTGCCGCCGATGCGCATCTTGAAGTTGCCGTTCATGTCGAACTTCAGGACAAAACCGTCGCCGCCCTCTTTATGCGTCGTCCATGCCGAGGCGGGGTCCACCGGCTTGGCGCCATTGCCCGCGATCCAGACATTGTCGTTCTGGTCGACATAGATACCGTGCTCGCTGTTGGGCCAGATGCAGCCGTCCGACGCCTTGCAATGGCTTTCCAGCCAGCCCGGATCGGCCGGCCCGCCCCAGGCACGCAACAGCTTGCCCGCCGTGTCGAATTCCAGCACCGAAGGGGCAGCATTGCAGCAATCGGCCTGTGCGCCGTTCGGACGGGCAAAGCCCAGGCCGTTCTTCCCACCCGAACCGCCGCTGGTGTCCAGCGCCGCCTCATCGGTGGTCATGGTGCGCGGGCGGTTATAAACCCAGATGTGATCGTGATGATCGACATAGAGCCCGCCGACCTGCCCCAGCAGCCAGCTATGCGGCAACGGCGCGGGCCAGCCCGCATCGGAAACAAAGCCCGGCGCCTTGCCCGTGACCGACTTGTGGTAAACGCCGGTATTGGCATAAAGCCGGTCCAGTATCCCCTGGTCCTTTTTCACCGCATCGGCGGCCAGCGCGCTACCCGAAGCCAGCATTACTGCCAGCGCAATTACGATCCTGCGCATTCCATTCCCCTATGTATTTTGTTGTCAGTCCTGCGGGACTTCGATCACCAGTACCCGCTTTGGCGCCTTGCCCACCTTGATGCGGGCGATTTCCTTCTCGGCCTTCACATCCATGATGGAGGTATCGTCCGTGTCGGCATTGCTGACGCCGGCATATTTGCCGTCCCTGGACATGCTGATCCAGTTGGGACACTCGCCCACGGTCATCTTTTTGCCCAGCTTGCCGGTGGCGACGTCATAGACATAGACGCCGCTGTCGGACACCGAGGTGATCCAGATCTTCTTGCCGTCCGGGGTCATGGTGATGCCATGCACCGGCGTGTTGGGCGGCTCGACCTTGCAGTTCATCCACGGCATGGGCGGCAGCAGGACCTGCGCCATGGTCTTGCCGGGAATGTCGATGACCGCCATCCCATGCAGCCCGCTGAGGGCGGTATAAAGCGTCTTTTCGTCAGACGTGATGAGGAAAGGACGCGGATCGCCCGCCACCCGCACCATGTTGGTATATTCCATGGTCTTCATGTCGATGCGGTTGATGCGGTAGGCGTCGCGCTCCTCGCAATAGACCACGCTGTTGCTGCCGCCTTCGGGGGTGAAGCAGTTGTGCGGATGGCGCAGCGGAAGCGTCTTGACGATCTTCTTGGTCGTCATGTCCACGATCACGGCGCTGTTGGCGGGCGCCAGCAGCGGCACCACGACATAATGGCCGTCGCTGGTCGCGGCGCATTCATTGGGCTGGCCGCCCAGCGCGATGGTGTCAGTCACCGTATTGGTCTTGGTGTCGATCACCTTCAACGCATGTTCGGATTCGATGGTGGCAAAGGCGCGCCGCCCGTCAGCCTGGGCACACACACCATGCACGATGGGGCCGACCTTGAAAGTGGTCATCACCTTCTGGGTGGCCAGGTCGATGACGGTGATGTCGTCGCCCTGGCTGTTGGCGACATAGAGAATGGAGCGACCCTCGGCGGCCGAAACAGCAGCCGCGCAGACAATAGCCAGCGCCAGGATTTTCTTGAGCATGCGACCCTCCCCGTCTTTGTCTCTTCTTAGCTGAACGGACCGAGGGGAGCCAGCGACTAGCCGTCCTTGCGGCCGGTCCGCGCCATTTCCTGGTCGTCTTTGGTGCGCTGCGACACCGCTGGCGCGCGGGTGCGGGGGCTTCGTGTTCGGGAGCTTATGGATCAATACCGGGCCGGCCGGGTCGCACCCAGGAGCCCGTCCTGGTGACGGCGCAGGAGGAAAATGCCGACCTCGATCGCCAGCGCAGCCAGGAAAGGTGACAAGGCGACGGCCACGCCATCTTCTTCCTTCTCGGCCTTCCACAGGGCGCCGAGGGCGCACAGGCCAAGACCGATCATCAGCATTTTGCGCATGAAAAAACTCCGGATAGCCATAGCCGAACGCCGCCGCTAGGCTGAAAGTTCCGCTGAAGGAGACCGGGATGACTGCGACACGGCGAAACGTCCTGGCCGGGGCAGCGGCGGCGCTCGCCTTGCCTGCTCGGGCGCAAAGCCCCAAGTCCCGCCTGATCCTGTTGGGCACCGGCGGCGGGCCCACACCCAAGCCCAACCGCGCCGAACCTGCCCAGGTGATTGTCGTGAACGGCGCCGCCTACGTCATCGATAGCGGCAATGGCGTGGCGCGGCAGATGGTGCTGGCCGGGGTGCCGCTGGCGTCCATCCGCAATGTCTTCCTCACCCACCAGCACAGCGACCACAATGCCGATTACGGCAACCTGCTTCTGCTGGCCTGGGCCACGAACCTGGCGAAGCCGGTGGGCACCTATGGCCCGCCGCCCCTGAAACAGATGACGCGGCTGTTTCTGGAGATGAATGATTACGACATCAAGACCCGCATGGCCGATGAAGGCCGCCCGCCGCTGGCGCCGCTGATTGTGCCGCACGAGATCACGAGCGGCGGGCCGGTGATGCAGGATGCGAATGTGAAAGTGACTGCGGCACTGGTGGATCATGGCGCGGTGAAGCCGGCCTTCGCCTATCGCTTTGATTGCCCCGATCGTTCCATCGTCATCTCCGGCGATACGCGGCCGTCGGACAATCTGGTGACGTTGGCCCAGGGCGCCGACGTACTGGTGCACGAGGTGATGTACCTGCCGGCGCTGGACCGGCTGATGACCGCCGACTCCACTGCCAAGACCCTGCGCGAGCATCTTCTCAGCGCCCACACCTCTACCGACGATATCGGCCGCATCGCCACCCACGCCGGCGTGAAGACCCTGGTGTTGTCGCATTTCGTGCCCGGCGGATTGCCCGCCATTCCCGACCAGACCTGGATCGAGGCGGTGCGGCCGGGCTTTTCCGGCAACATCGTGGTGGGGCGGGATTTGCTGGAGGTGTGATCGGTACAGTTGGCAAATGGTACAGTTGGGTGGGCTTGAACCACCGACCTCCGGATCCACAATCCGGCGCTCTAACCAACTGAGCTACAACTGCACACGACCTTGCGGCCAACTCCATACGCCGTCGCTATGGACGGCCGCACGCCCGCCTCGGCCAAATGACATGACGTGAGACAGGGACCGGCGTTCTATGGGCGGGCCATAGCAAAAGCAAGGCTTTAGGCCCGCCAAACAAGCGGAAATTAACCTTTCATTAACCACGGCGAGCCACCTTAAAACCTCGGGAATCTGAGGGATTTGGGCATGGCCGCGCGCAAGGCATTGATCGCAGGCCTTTTGCTGGCTGCGGCCGTTCCGGCGCTTATTTCATCCGCTTTGGCCCAGTCCGAAAGCGACGGCATCACCAGCGGCGTCTATGCGGGCATTCGCGGCAGCTACGCCTTCAGCGGCAACCATGTCACCACCTGGGCTCCCACCACTCCCATGACCCAGCTGCGCGGTTCCTTGGCCGCGGGCGGCGGCGGTTCGGTCGTTGTCGGCACCCACCTGCCCCTGAACCTGCGGGGCGAAATCGAAGGCACCTACCGCTACCAGTCGCTGTCCAAGGTCAGCCTGGATGGCGTCCAAGTCGCGGCGAGCGGCCGCAGCCAGAGCGCCGGCGCCATGCTGAACATCCTGTGGGACATTCCCATGCCGCTGGAATCCCCGGTCCTGCCCTTTGTCGGCATGGGCGTGGGCGTGCAGCACACCGATCTGAATTTTGCCGGCGGCGGCAACACCTACATGCACCAGAGCCGCTGGGAGCCCGCCTACAGCTTCATGGCCGGCTTCGCCCTGCCGCTGGACGAGACCTCGCGCCTCACCGCCATGTATCGCTGGATGCAGACCATCCACACACCCCACAGCTGCGCCGTGTCCGGGACCATCCAGAGCAACTGCCTGAACAATCCGGTGGACAGCGCGTCGGTGGATCTGGGTTACGAAATGGAACTGTAAGTTTCATTTCCGTCAGCTAGTGTGACCGCATGAAAAAGCCGCGGCATCGCATAATGTTCCTGCTGGCCTTTCTGCTGATCGCGCTTGTCGGCCTGCTCTATTTCCAGGCCCGTCCCGCCCCCATCCTCACCGTGATGACCTGGCCCGGCGCCTATGGCCGCGCCCAGGCAAGCGCCCAGATGCGCCCCTATGGCGCCGAGCGGGGCGTGGATGTCCGCACCGCCCTGTGGGACGGCGACATCAAGGACATCACCGCGATGGTCGAGAAGCGCCAGTTCAAGGCCGACGTTATCGATATGGAACTGCCGGTGGCGGCCGCGGCCTGCAGCCGCGACCTGTTGGAGAAGATCGATCCTTCGATGCTGCCGCCGGGCGTGGACAACAGCCCGGCGCGGCAGGACCTGGTGCCCGGCGCGATCGGACCCTGCTGGATCGGCGGCATGGTCTATGCCCAGGTGATGGTGTTCTCACCTAACATGAAACGCGCGCCCGCCAGCCTGGCGGATTTCTTCAATACCAAAGCGTTTCCGGGCAAGCGGGCGCTGAGCCGTGCCGCGCCAAAGTTCAATCTGGAGATGGCGCTGCTGGCCGATGGCGTGGCGCCGGACGATGTCTACAAGACGCTGGAGACACCCGAAGGGCTGGACCGCGCCTTCGCCAAGCTGACCGCGCTGAAGCCCATCTGGGCGCATGACAGCATTGGCGCGCTGGGCTGGCTGAAGAGCGGCCAGGCGGTGATGGCCACTGCGCTGAACGGCGATGTCGCACAGATGAAAGACTACACCCCGGGCGTGATCTGGGATCACCAGCTGTATGAGCTGGACGTTCTGGGCATCCCCGCCGGCAACAAGAACAAAAAGCGCGCGCTGGATTACATCGCCTATGCCACTGGCAGCGCACCCCTGGCGGGCGTGGCGAACTGGGTGCCTTACGGACCGGCACGGCGCTCGTCCGTCGCGCTGGTGGGCAACAATCCGGAAACCGGCATCGCCATGCGCGCCCTCCTGCCCACGGCGCCGGAGAATTTCCGTCACGCCTTTGCCGTCGATGATGGCTGGTGGCTGGCGCATGGCGGCGCCATCGCCTCGCGCTGGCGGGAGTTCGTCTCGCGATGATGGCCTATGCCCTGCGCCGCATCCTGGGCGCGATCCCCACTTTGTTCGTGATCGTCACCCTGGCCTTTTTCATGATGCGCGCCGCGCCGGGCGGGCCCTTCGACAGCGAGCGCCGCCTGCCGCCGGAAGTGGAGCGCAACGTCAAGGCGGCCTATGACCTCGACAAGCCGGTGGTGCAGCAATATTTCCTTTATCTGGGCAAGCTGGCGCATGGCGACCTCGGCCCCTCCTACAAGAACAAGGATTTTACCGTCACGCAGCTGATCGCCACCGGGTTGCCGGTCAGCGTGCGGCTGGGGCTTTGCGCCATGAGTTTGGCGCTGCTGCTGGGCACGTTTCTGGGCGTGATGGCGGCGTTGCGCCAGAACCGCTGGCAGGATTATTCGGTGATGGGGGTGGCGATGCTGGGCATCACCATTCCCACCTTCGTCACCGCGCCGCTGCTGACATTGGTGTTCGGCATTTATGGCGTATCGGTCTTCGGCCATGATTTTTCGCTGCCGGTGGGCGGCTGGAATGGCGGCGCCCTGGCCAACATGGTGCTGCCGGTGACAGTGCTGGCGCTGCCGCAGATCGCGGTGGTGTCACGGCTGATGCGCGGCTCAATGGTGGAGGTGCTGCGCGCCAACTATAT
>CANCMM010000028.1:0-10912 GCA_947379335.1 Alphaproteobacteria bacterium
GTCGCCATCACCGGCGACAGGATCGTCTATGTCGGCCGCGCCTCGGTGAAGGCCAAACGCGTGATCGATGCGGGCGGCAAGATCGTATCGCCCGGCTTCATCGACATGCATTCCCATTCCGAGTTCGGCCTGGCGGTGGATGGCCGCGCCCTCAGCAAGGTGACGCAGGGCATCACCACCGAATTGATGGGCGAGCATCTGTCGGCCGGCCCGGTGCTGGGCCCGGCGGTGGACGATCCCATGATGGTGACGCCGCCCGTCAAGCGGACCTGGACCACCCTGGGCGGCTGGTTCTCCTACCTGCAGAAGAAGGGCATCGGCATCAACGTCGCCTCTTATGTGGGCGCCGGCCAGGTGCGCGCTTCGGCCATGGGCTACCAGAACCGCGAGCCGTCGACGTCCGAAATGGCCCGCATCAAACAGCTGATCCGCCAGGCCATGGAAGAGGGCGCCTTCGGCCTGTCCAACGGCATGTCCTATGTCCCCAACATGTTCTTCTCGACCGCCCAGTTGATCGAGCTGTGCAAGGTCGCCGGCGAATATGGCGGCATCTTCACCATCCATATCCGCAATGTCGGGCCCGATGATCCGCGCGACAAGGGGCTGAAGGAAGCCATCGAAATCGCCAAGGGCGCCCATATCCCGGTGGAGATTTTCCATCATGGGGCCAGCGCCGGCATGGATCCGGACGACTTCATCCGCGATACCGAACAGGCGCGCGCTGATGGCGTGGATATCACCGGCAATTCCTATCCGTATGAAACCGGCTGGACCTATCTGACCCAGTCGCTGCCGGCCTGGGCGCAGGAAGGCGACAGCGCCGCCATTGTGGCGCGGCTGCAAACGCCCGACACCCGCGCGCGCATCCTGGCGGAAATGAAGGACCGCAATTTCGCGACCTTGAAAGTCGCCTCGGTCAACCTGGACTATGACGGCAAGATGCTGACCCAGATCGCCACCGAGATGCATGTCTCGCCGTCGGAGGCGCTGCTCAACATCCTGGTCAAGCAGAAGGGCGAAGGCTTCCAGATCGGGCTTCCCACCGGCGCGCGCGCCAAGATCGTCGCCCGGATGCTGAACAATCCCTGGATGGACATCGGTTCGGACGGCATCGCGCTGCCCGCCGATGTGCACACTTCCTTCGGCAGCCCGCATCCGCGCTCCTTCGGCAGTCACACCCGGCTCTTGGCGGAATATGTACGAAACCAGCATGTCTTCACCTTGGAAGAAGCGGTGCGCAAGATGACCTCGCTGCCCGCCGACCGTCTGGGCCTGGCCGACCGCGGCATCCTGCGCCAGGGCATGAAGGCGGATGTGGTGGTGTTCGATGCCGCCACCGTCCAGGACATGTCGACCTATGAAAATCCGGCGCAATATTCCAAGGGCATCGACCTGGTGCTGGTGAACGGCAAGGCTGTGGTCGCGGACGGCAAGCCCACCAACGCCTTGCCCGGTCAGGTGCTGCGCGGTCCCGGCTACAAGCCCGGTACGCCGTAACGGGGAAGCAGCGATGATTTTGCGGCCCAAAAAACTGCGACAAGGTCTTCTGGTTTCCACCATGGCGTTGGCCGTGGCCGGCATGGCGCAGCCTGCATCGGCGGCGCCCTGGACGCGCGGTTTTGTGGTCAGCGCCTATGAGTATGCCTTCCGCTATGGCGGACGTTCCGATTTCACGCGAGCTGCGGAAATCGAGCCAGGCGTGGATTGCCCGCATGGCAGCGGCACCCATTTCGCCGACGACCAGAAAACCTTGAAGGCGCTGGCGCGGCAGAAATGGCGCGATCCTGACCAGGTGCAGAAAATCTCCGCCCCGCCGGGCCTGGACAATGTGCGCGCCCCCAACCTGACGCGCTTCTTCATCTGGGACCGCGCACTTTCCTATCGCGGCTACAAGAACAAGATCGAGACGTATGTGAATCCGTTCGCCGCGGAAGATCCGGGCCAGCCCCAGGTCACCAGCCGCATCGGCGACGGCTTCAACCTGGACGGCAAGGTCAAGGGATCTGATTTCGTTAGCCCGGATGGCGAACGCGGCATCGACAACAACCTGTACCGGGCCTGGGGCTGCGATGCCCCCTGGCGCGGCAACGGCAACGCCACCCTGGACCTGCGCGCCAACGACAAGATGCAGGAAGGCCTTTACACCATGGTCGTCCGCATTTCGGGCAACAAAGACCCGATGAACGATGACGATGCGGTGGTGGAGATCGGCTATTCGCCGGACAAGATCGTCAAGGATGCCCGCAACGCTGTGGCGATCGATTATTCCTATCGCATCCTGCAGCCCGAGCAGTACACGCGGCTGAAAGCCAGGATCAAAAACGGCGTGGTGGAGACCGAGCAGGTCGAACATCTGCACAGCCCGCGCATCGCCTGGTTCTATGACCAGACCGGCGACACCAATTTCACCAAGGGCAAAATACGCCTGACCCTTGCGCCCGACGGTCTTTCGGCAACCGGCCTGATCGGCGGCTATCGCAACTGGCGCGACCTGTATGCCGAAAACACCTTTGCACAGGACGGCGGACAACAGGGCATTCGCGAACATGAAGATCATGTCGCGCTGTATTATGCCTTGCGCCGCAACGCTGACGGCATGCGCAATCCCGGGACGGGACGGTATGACGGCATCTCGTCGGTCTATCGCATCCGCATGTCGAGCGCCTATGTGGTCGATCCCGACAGATCGATGGAGGTGCCCAAGCTGGCGCTGGAAGTTGAACGCAAGGAAGCGTTCGAAGCCACCAAGCTCGCCACCATCAAAGGCGTGGAGACGCGCATTCCCCAATTGGTGCCGCCGGGAACGTCAGAAGCCGGCGTGGGAATTACCGAGCGTTTGCTGGTCGATCTGCCCAGCAAGGACTATTTCCTGAAAACGCTGCATCGCCAGCATTATCCGGGTGAGGACGAATTCGGCGATCCGCCCTGGGCACAGAAGGAGCGCGGCTCGCTGCCGCCGCAAAAGCCGGTACCTGCGATGCCGAAAAAGCCGCGCCAGGAAGCCGATGCCGGCGCAGCGCCGCTCGGTTCAAAACATTCCAGCAATTGAGCAAGCTGCCGCTCGCAGTGTGGAATCACGCGCCGGCTTATTGCGGCTACTTATCTTATGCTGCATCGCAATATCGACGCGTCCGGCATTAGAGCGGAGCGCTCTCGCGTCGTGCACTGCACCGAGAACGGTGTTTACCGGCCGCGGAGAATTTCATAACGCGTTGTATCGGTTGTGGAATTTTTTTTTGTTGCGACGCAGCATGAGAAATGGTCACCCGCATGCAACACTTACAAACTTCCTTTGTTTTGCTGACTTTTCCAGCGGTGCCGGTCTTGCGGTCATTGGCGATGTCGGATCAATTACGACGCTTACAGTAATAAAGATTCCATCTGAGGGGGCTCTCCATGAATTTTGGTCTTAACAAGACTCGCGTACGTCTTGCGAGCGGTGCGGCACTGTTGGCGCTGAGCGCCGGTGGCGCGATGGCGCAAGAAGGCGTCGAACAGGTCATCGTTTCATCCACCCGCCTTCAGGCGGCCGGCTTCGACGCTCCGACCCCCACCACCGTCATCAGCGCGGCGGACCTGGAAGCCCAGGCCAAGCCCAACGTCTTCGACTCGCTGAAGGACCTCCCGGCCCTGCAAGGCTCCACCGGCGCCTCCGCCCAGGCCGGTACGACCACCAACGGCCTGCTCGGCCTGTCGGCCCTCGGCCTGCGCGCCCTCTCGCCGCTGCGCACCCTGGTCCTGATCGACAGCCAGCGTGTCGTGGCCGCCAACCTGAACGGCGTCGTCGACGTCTCGATGGTCCCGCAGATGCTGATCCAGCGCGTGGACATCGTGACCGGCGGTGCGTCGGCCTCCTGGGGCTCGGACGCGGTGGCCGGTGTCGTCAACTTCGTGCTCGACAAGAAGTTCGAAGGCTTCAAGTCCAACATCTTCGGCGGTGGCTCGGGCTATGGCGACATGGGCAATCTCACCATCCAGGCCGCGGCCGGCACCAGCTTCGCCGGTGGCCGTGGTCACTTCGAAACCTCGGTGGAATACAGCTACAACGACGGCCTGCTGCCGCGCTATCCGCAAACCAACCAGCACACCGCGCTGCCGGGCAACATCGGCGGCCGCAATCTGTCGCGCCAGTCTGGCACGTCCAGCTACTCGGCGGACGGCACCACCCCGGCCGGCGCACCGCGCAGCTTCTATGGTCCGCTGCGCCAGCAGGTGAACTTCGCCGCTTACGGCCTCATCACTGGTGGTCCCAAGCGCTTCACCACCTTCGGCCAGAACGGCCAGGCCACTCCGCTGGCCCTCGCGGGTAACTGCTTTCTGGATGCGAACAACGCGCTGCAGGGCGGCATCAACAACAGCTGCTTTGGCACCGCCTCCAGGCCGGGTGACCAGATCAACACCCACGAATTCACCCAGGGCTTGATCAACCCCCTGACCCGCGGCGACATCTATGCCCGCGTGTCTTACGACCTGGCGCCGGACACGGAAATCTACGCCACCATGAACTATTCGGGTGCGCGCACGGAAAACACCCCGGCCCAGGGCAACTCGGACAAGTCGGGCACCATCCATTGCGATAACGCCTACCTGCCCCAGACCGGCCTGTTCGGCCAGGGCCTGACCCAGGCGGAAACCCAGGCGGCCTGCTTGGCACAGTATCCGGTCGGTTCCGGCACGATTGCCTCGACCGGCATTCCGTTCGGTTCGAACTGGGCCAACATCCTGACCAACCAGAACATGCACATCTACCGCCAGACCCGCCGCTTCACGGTGGGTGGCGATGGCGGCTTCAGCCTGTTCGGCAAGGACTGGCGCTGGGAGTCCTATGCCGAGCACGGCGAGTCCGACACGTCGTACAAGATCTACAACATGCCGCTGTCCAACGCGCCGGTGGATCCGACGACCGGCCTGGTCAACCAGAACCTGTCGCGCTTCAACCTGTCCCAGGACGCGGTTTACAACGCTGCCGGCCAGATCGTTTGCCGCAACACCGTTGCCCAGCAATACGGTTGCGTGACCTGGAACCCCTTTGGCAACGATACGGTCAATACCGGTGCGCAGGCCTACTTTGACAACCAGAATGGTCAGGGCGGCAGCACCAACGGCAACAACGTGGTCCAGACCAACCGCCAGGAAGCCTTCAGCTTCTCGGTCAATGGTTCGCCGATCGAAGATTGGGCCGGCCCGGTTGCGGTTGCGGCCGGTTACGAATATCGCGAAGAGCATTATTCGCAGCGTGCCGATCCGTATGCCGGTGGCGTCAACTATCCGGGCTATGGTCTCAATGGTGTCGGCACCAGTTCCACGCCGCCCACCCTGACCGAGCCCTGTACCGATCCCTTCGTGGATTGCGGCCTCACCAGCTTCGGCAACATCGGCGCTTATAACGCCGGTAACTATCACAGCGGCCGTGGTACCTATCACGTCAACGAAGTGTTCCTGGAAGTCGGCATTCCGCTGCTCAACGACCAGTTCTGGGGCAAGATGGACCTCGACATTGCCGGCCGCCACGCGCGGTACAGCACTGCCGGCGACGCCAACACCTGGAAGGTCGGTCTCACCTGGGATACGCCGATCCCCGGCATCCGCCTTCGTGCGTTGCAGTCGCGCGACATTCGCGCCCCCAACCTGTCGGAACTGAGTCCGCCGGTTGCAGGTGCCAA
Source organism: Alphaproteobacteria bacterium (assembly GCA_947379335.1). GTDB lineage: Bacteria > Pseudomonadota > Alphaproteobacteria > Micropepsales > Micropepsaceae > Rhizomicrobium. The sequence goes on from CANCMM010000028.1 coordinate 5,664, forward strand.
TGGCTCGTTCAATAACGACTTCACCAAGAACGCGACGCCGCAGAACATCATCGGCGTGATCGCGGGTAACATCAACCTGAAGCCGGAAAAGGCGCAGACCACCGAAGTGGGCCTGGTCTGGCAGCCCGATTTCATCCCCGGGTTCCAGGCGTCGGTCGACTACTACCGCATCGGTGTTCGCGGTGCGATCGTTGCGCTGGGCAGCCAGAACATCGAAGATCTGTGCTTCTTCTCGGAAACGGGCGCGATTCCGAAGACGAGCCCGGATCAGTGCTCCACCCAGTTCATACGTACCGCCAACAACATCCAGCAAAGCGCTGCCAATCCCGGCGGCCCGTTAACGGGTTCCGGCATCGTTCCGAGCTCGGTCTTCGCCATCGTGGCTCCGACGTTCAATGCCGCGACCGTCGTGACCGATGGTTTCGACTTTGAAGCCGGCTATACGTTCGACCTGCAGGACTATGACGTGCCGGGTACCTTCGTGTTCCGGTCGTTGGTCAACCACACCTCCAAGTACATCCTGGACACGGGCATTCCGGGCACCCAGCGTAACTCGGAACTGGTTGGTAACGTCTCTAACGGTAACAACGGTTCGACCTATAACGGTTACGGCGGCGCCATCCTCAACTGGAAGCTCCAGGAAACCCAGAGCTACCAGAACGACGTTTGGGGCATCGACCTGACGGAACGCTGGTTGTCCGGCGGCATCACCACCAACCGCAACACCCTGGTCTGCGCGCCCGGCACTTGCCCGGTCCCGACGGTCCAGACCCCGACGATCAACTTCGAGCGGGTCAGCTCGATGTTCTACCTGGATGTCGGCATGAACTGGAAGTACAGCGAGCAAACCCAGTTCTACACAAAGATCGACAACATCGCGAACACCCGTCCGCCGGATATCGGTGGCCAGGACAACAACCAGGTGATTTACGATGTGATCGGCCGCATGTTCCGCGTCGGCGTCCGCTTCAACCACTAGTCGAAGCGACCACGATCAAGAATCAGGGCCCCGTGCAAACGGGGCCCTTTTTCTTTGCGCCGACGGCGAGGCGTGAAAGATGGATCACTGGACAGCACCGCGCCCGCCGCCGATGCTGCGTGCCGAAGGACCATCCGGAAGACGCAAAATGAGCTCCATGAATTTCGGCCGTGCCATCCGCATCCTGACCGTGATCCTGGGCGCGATGGGCGCGGCCCAGACCGTGCAGGCCCAACCGGCAGGCGGCACCTTCAAGGTCATCAAGCTCGACAGCCGCAAGGCGGGCGCTGTTTCCAGCGAAGGCTTGCTGGCGGGCAGGACGCTGTACGTGGCGGCGCAGGACGGCCGCAATGCCGATGGCAGCCTGCCGACATCCTTCGCGCAGGAGGTCAAACAATCGCTCGGCCATACACGCGAGGTGCTGAAAGCGGCGGGCATGGACATGGGCAACCTGGCCTGGGTTCAGGTCTATGTCACAAGGCCCGAGGACATCGCGGCGATGAACGATGTCTATTGGAAATCCATCGGCGCCAACCCGCCGGCGCGCACCGTGCTGGTCGTGGCGGGCCTGCCGGGCGGCCAGAAAGTCCAGATCAACGCCATCGCGGTGGACGCGAGCGCCAAGCGCACCGCCATCACGCCGGCAGGCTGGCCGAAGGCCGCGCGCAGCGACCCCGCCGGCATCCAGGTGGACGACATGCTCTATATATCGGCGCAGAGCGGCGCAGACCCCAAGACAGGAAATATCCCTGCCGATTATGGCGCGGAAGTGCAGCAGAGCCTGGACAATGTCGGCGCCGTGCTGAAAGCAGCTGGCATGGGCATGCCCAATGTGGTGTGGACCAATCCCTACATGGCCAGTCCCGATGGCGCTGCCGACACGCTCAAGACGCCCACCATCATTGCCCATAACGGCCAGGCCCAGGCACCGCGCACCGTCGTGATGAACAAGATCTATGCCAGCACGTTTGAGTTCGGCAACACGCCGGGCCGCGGTACCATCGAGGTCGCCAATCTGCCGGCCGGCGCCCATATCGTGTTCGACGCCATCGCCGGCGCCGATCTGTCCCAGCGCCATTCCATCCGGCCCAGGAACATGCCGCTCAGCCCCACCGCCAGTCCCGGCATTCTGTATCGCGACACCTATTACATGTCGGGAAAGAGCGGCTTCATCCCGGACCAGGGCATCGTCACCCAGGATGTCGAGCTGCAACTGCGCCAGACCATGCGCAACCTGCTGGACGATCTGCAGGAAGCGGACATGGATTTTTCCGACGTGACACAGGCAATCGTTTATGTCCGCGACATCGCGGACATCGAGAAGGTGCAGAATCTCTACGGCACTTTCTTCAAGGGCGGGGTGTTTCCGACGCGCACAAGTTTGCAGAACAGCTTCGACAAGAAGACCGCGACGGGTGAGCAGATATCGTTCATTGCCGTACGCCAGCTCAAAGGGGCGAAGTAAGATAACCCTGTTATTTCAATGGGTTATTCGCGGTCTGGTCTGGACTTCTGCGCCGCCGCCACCTTGGTCGGGGCTGCGTTGCTGACCTCCGGCATTGGCCGCACCACCATGGTGTAAAGGCCTTCCTGGCAATAAAAGGCCTTCACATGAAAGAAGTTATGGCAGCGTGATCAACAACCGGAATACGCCTTAACTTCGCTGTGACCCTGTAAAAACAGCCGGGACCAGCTCATTGATTTGGGTGCCCTCATTCACGCGGCGCCGGCCATACAGCATGGTGATGTTGATGCGCCGGTTCGTATAGCCCTCCCGGAAGGCGATTTCGTCGGTCTGGTGGAACAGGTCGGAATCGAAGATCACCGCCCGGTTGGCGCGGTAGGGCACGGTCTGGGACCTGGCGCCGCTTTCCGCCAGGAAGGCCCGCATGGCCGCCTCGTCAGTGTTGTAGGTGGTGAAATCCCAGTCCAGCGGCGCCGCCTTGTCCCATATGATCAGGCCGCCGCTGTCCGGATTCAGGTTGGCTTCATCCGGCGTGATCCAGAAATTCACATTCACCGCGGCAAAGTCGGCATGAATGTTCACGCCCTTGAGCTGGCTGTCGCACTTGAAACCCCAGAGATAGCGCAAGCTATGCGCGCCGAAGATCGCGCCATAAGTCTCGCGCAGTTCGTCGGCGATCTGGGCCAGGAGCGGCGCGGCGAAGCCCTCCTCCGGCAGGGCCCCCAGATAACCTTCATCATAGGACTTCTTCCAGACCGGGGACTGCCAGCAGAACCGCCGGAGCGCTTCCAGCGCGGCGGGCGTCAGCAGATTGTCGATCACCACCTCTTGCGGGCTTGAGGTGCGCCAGCGGTCCGCGATCGCGGCGATGTCATTGTCCGGATTGACGGCCGGTCCGGAGAGGCGCTCGCCAGCCTCCGCTGATAAACCGGTCTGAGTTATATAGGCTTTCTGTTCCCGGTCATGTTTAAGCTTGTGATCGGGCTCCGGCGGGCAGTTGCTGTCGCCGCCGCCCAGCGCGGCGTGGCGTTTGAAAAGTGTCATGGCTTCCGCGGTGCGGCCGATTTCGCACAGGACCACCGCCAGGTTGTTAAGCACCGCTCGGTCATCCGGAACGATCTTCAGACTCTTCTCTAACGCCTCTGCAGCCTCGCCAAGTTTGCCGACGATGAGGCAAGCATGGCCAAGATTGAAATGGATATGCGGATGGTTCGGATCCAGGGCCGCGGCCCGCGCGAAGCTGCCGCGCGCTTCCTCCACCCGGGCCAGGTTGCGCAAGGCGATGCCGCGATTGTTCCAGGCCTCGGTATAGGCCGGCGCCAGCGCCACGGCCTGGTCCAGGCTGAGGAGCGCTTCCTCCGGACGGCTCAGGGCCATGAGCACCAAGCCCCGGACGTTCAGCACCTCTGCCTGGCCAGGCGCCAGTGTCAGCGACCTGTCCAGCGACGCGAGTGCCTCCTCATGACGGCCGGCACTGTGCAGAGCAGCGCCGTAATAGGAATGATTCTCAGGGCTTTGCGGCACGGCTGCCAGCGCCTTGCCGATCAGCTCCAGAGCCTCCGTGCTTCTGCCCTGCTGATAACGCAGCACGCCCAGCAGGTGATTGGCATTGGCCTCGTGCGGCTCCAGGGCTAGAACGCCAAGATAACAGCGCTCGGCCTCGGCCTGATCGCCTCTCTGCTGGGCCGCCAGCCCCTGGTGGAGAAGCTGCTCCAGACCCATGCCGACCTACCCCAAAAACGAAACGCCCCGGATCGTAGTCGATCCGGGGCGCATCATTCAAGAGTTGCGGCTGACTTGCGGCATCGGCTTCTTGGCCGGCGCTACAGGAGCATCTCGCTCGTCGATCTTGCCCTGCGCATCCATGCGGTTGCCATGATCGTCGATCGGGTTGTTGCGATTGTCCCGGCCGACGCCGTCCGGATAGTGCGGACGATCCAGGGTCTTGAGGAAGAAGTCGCGGCTGGCCAGCTCGCGCACGCCGCGCTCCATCCCGGGATAAGAGGCTTCACCCGTTCCCGGCGGCACCGGCTGCGGCACACGCGTTTCCGCGCCCCTGATGGTGTTGGCCTTGATCGCCTCGAATACTTTCTTGCGATAGAGATCGCCGGCCAGGACCGGAATATCCATCGGCTTGTCGGGATCCACCACATAGGCGCTCGACAGCCGGATGCGATAGACCGACGAGATGCCGTCATATTTTCCCGTCGCCGGGTTCAGCATGCCGTCGGCATTGCGGCGCAGGGCATAATAAAGCGCGACATGGTCTTCATGTTCCCGTACGCCCTGCTGGCCGCCATCCTGGGCGAAGGTGTTCTCGGTATATAGATCGCGCCAGTTGCGGTAGCCGCCCACAAGGCCGGTTGCCGACAATCCATCGGGCGTGATGTTCAGCCGGACCTTGCCCTTGGTGAAATTGGTATCGCCGGTCTGGTCATAGAACCAGGCGATGCGCGGGGTGTGCAGGTGTTCGACCTGTTCACTTTCCACCACGCCGTTGCGGATGGTCGCTTTCAGCTTTGTGTACTGGGCCGCTTGCAGAATGCGATAGGAATAATCCACCGCCACGCCGTTGCGGGCGTCCTTGACGATCTTGTCGGGCGAGAAGCCGATTTCCAGGGTGGCATTGTCATCGTTCATCGGATCCTTGGTGCCCGACAGGCGGATGACCATGGTGTAAAGCCCGTCCTGCATCTTGTCGTTGGCGCGCAGGTCCAATGTGGCATTGCCGTTGCCGCGCCATGGCGCATCGCAGCCCCAGGCGCGATAGAGGTTGTTGTCGATACCCTTTTCGCCGTCGGGACT